>JBIIGF010000190.1:0-4838 GCA_044236665.1 Aestuariivirga sp.
ATCGTGGTGGAGGGCAAGGAGACGGGGAGCCTCGCTGCCGGCCAGAAGGGCGCGATCGTCGTCAACCAGACGCCCTTCTACGGCGAGTCGGGTGGCCAGACGGGCGATCATGGTGTGATCCGCTCGGCGGAAGGCGCTCTTTTCCGCGTCACCGACACGCAGAAGCGCGTGGGTGATGTGTTCGTCCATATCGGTCAGGTGGAGCAGGGCACGTTCAAGCCCGGCAATGCCGTGGAACTGGCGGTTGATCACGCCCGCCGGTCCGGCAACCGCATTCACCATTCCGCGACCCACCTGCTGCACGAGGCGTTGCGCATCACGCTCGGCACGCATGTGGCGCAGAAGGGCTCGCTCGTGGAGCCGAACCGCCTGCGCTTCGACGTCTCGCACAACAAGGCGATGAGTCCGGATGAAATCGCCCAGGTCGAGGCCATCGCCAATGAGATCGTGCTGCAGAATGATGCGGTGACGACCCGCCTGATGACGGTCGATGCTGCCATCGCCGAGGGCGCCATGGCCCTGTTCGGCGAGAAATACGGCGATGAGGTGCGCGTCGTCTCCATGGGCCGCAACACGCATGGCGCTGGAAAGCCCATTTACTCGCTCGAACTTTGCGGCGGCACGCATGTGTCCCGCACGGGTGACATCGGCCTCATCAAGGTGGTGGGCGAGAGCGCATCCGCTGCCGGTGTGCGCCGCATCGAGGCCTTGGCCGGCCCCGCCGCGCGCGCCTATCTCGAGGAACAGGACCGCCGCGTGCAGGCGGCTGCCGCAGCGCTGAAGGCGCCCGCCGGTGAGATCGTGTCACGTATCGAGACGCTGCTCGAAGATCGCCGCAAGCTCGAGAAGGACTTGGCGGAGGCCCGCAAGCAGCTCGCCCTCGGTGGCGGCGGCAAGGGCGCTGATGAAGGCATCACGGAGGTGAACGGCGTGAAGCTGATGGCCCGCGTGCTGAAGGGCATCTCCCCCAACGACATGAAGGGGCTGGTGGATGACGGCAAGGCGAAGCTCGGCTCCGGCGTCGTGGCGCTGGTGGGCCTCAACGATGAGGGCCGTGCCGGCCTCGTTGTCGGCGTCACCCATGATCTGACCTCCCGCTTCAATGCGGTCGATCTCGTGCGTGCCGGTTCCGTGGTGCTGGGCGGCAAGGGCGGTGGCGGCAGGCCGGACATGGCGCAGGCCGGTGGTCCCGATGGCGAGAAGGCCGAAGAAGCGATTGCGGCCATCAAGGCGGCACTGGTCTAAGGGGCCTCAAGCGCACATCGGGCAGCTTCTCCCACGCGGGGCGCGCGGGAGAAGGGCGGTGCCTTTCATGGCCATGTCTCCGTGTCATGGTCGGGGTGCTGGCGGTTGGTGAGCTTCGCCAGTTCGGCCGGTGTCCTGTCCTCGTCGGTGCGCCGGGTGGGGAGGCCCGGAAGACTGTCCGTCCACGGAAGTTTGCTCTCGACGCCGACGGTGTGATCGGGCGCGCAGGCCGCAGGATCATCGAGCGTTCCGATAGCAACTTCGATGACGCCGTGGCCTTCTTCCAGCATGAACAGGGGCGTACCGCAGTCGCGGCAGAAACCCCGTTCCACGATGGGCGAGGACCGCCAGGTGGCGGGGGTTCCGCGCGTCCAGCGGAATTGCGCATGGGGCACGCTGACCAGCGGCGCACCGATGGAGCCGAAGGCCTTCTGGCACATGCGGCAATAGCACATCCCCGCTGGCCCCAGCGGAGCCACGATGCCGTAGCGGATGGCGCCGCATTGGCAGCCGCCGGTGATGGTGTGTTCGGCCATGTTCACTGCCCGTCGAGAGCGCTGACCGTTCAGGCCATGGCTTTCTGCAGATTGACGTCAATGGCGTCGAGGAAACCCTCGGTGGTCAGCCACTTCTGGTCGGGGCCGATCAGCACCGCAAGGTCCTTGGTCATCTGGCCGCCTTCGATGGTCTGCACCACGACCTTCTCCAGCGTCTGGGCGAAACGGGCGAGGTCGGCGTTGTCATCCAGCTTGGCGCGGTGGCGGAGGCCGCCGGTCCAGGCATAGATCGAGGCCGCGGAGTTGGTTGAGGTCTGCTTGCCCTGCTGGTGCAGGCGGTAATGGCGGGTCACCGTGCCATGCGCGGCCTCCGCCTCCACCGTCTTGCCGTCGGGCGTCATGAGAACCGAGGTCATGAGGCCGAGCGAGCCGAAGCCCTGGGCCACCGTGTCCGACTGCACGTCACCATCATAGTTCTTGCAGGCCCAGACATAGCCGCCCGTCCATTTGAGCGCGGAGGCCACCATGTCGTCGATCAGGCGGTGCTCATAGACGAGGCCGCGCTTGTCGAACTCTGGCTTGAATTCGGCGTTGAAGATCTCCTGGAAGATATCGGTGAAGCGGCCGTCATAGGCCTTGAGGATGGTGTTCTTGGTCGAGAGATAGACGGGGTAATTGCGCATCAGGCCGTAGTTGAACGAAGCGCGGGCGAATTCCTTGATCGACTCATCGAGGTTGTACATGGCCATGGCCACACCGGCGCCAGGCGACTTGAACACTTCCTTCTCGATGACCGAACCATCCTCGCCGACGAACTTCACCGTCAGCGTTCCCTTGCCGGGGAAAGTGAAGTCGGTGGCGCGGTACTGGTCGCCGAAGGCGTGGCGGCCGATGACGATGGGCTGCGTCCAGCCGGGAACGAGGCGCGGCACATTCTTGCAGATGATGGGTTCGCGGAAGATGACGCCGCCCAGGATATTGCGGATGGTGCCGTTGGGCGAGCGCCACATCTGCTTCAGATTGAATTCCTTCACGCGGTTCTCATCCGGCGTGATGGTGGCGCATTTGACGCCGACGCCATGTTTCTTGATGGCGTTGGCGGCATCGACCGTCACCTGGTCGTTGGTCTTGTCGCGGTACTCGACCGAGAGGTCGTAGTAATGGAGGTCGATGTCCAGATAGGGCAGGATCAGCTTCTTCTTGATGAGATCCCAGATGATGCGGGTCATCTCGTCGCCGTCGAGTTCGACAACCGGGTTCTGGACCTTGATCTTTGCCATGGACATTGCCTTCTGTTGCAGTGCGGAATCTGGACGCGGCTATAGCAGCACGGCCGAGCAGCGGCAAATCCGACTGTTGGCGGAGGGGAAGCCAATCGCGAGGCCGCTGGACGGAGGCGGCATGGGCCGCTATTCCACGCGATCATGGCTGGAACGGACAAGACGAAGAATCAGGTATTGGGCCCTGCGCCGATTGCGGTGCTGGTGAATCCGCAGCTTGGCGAGAACATTGGCACGGCGGCGCGCGCCATGGCGAATTTCGGCCTGCATGAAATGCGCCTGTTCGATCCGCGGGATGGCTGGCCCAACGAGAAGGCGATGGTGACCTCCTCGGGCGCGCACTGGATCCTCGACCGGGCGAGCGTGCACTGGACGCTGGAGGAAACCCTGGCCGACGTGAACTATGTCTACGCGACGACGGCGCGGCCACGCGGCATGGTGAAGGAAGTGATCACGCCCGAGCAGGCGGGCGAGGACATGCGAGCCCGCGTGGCGCGCGGCGAGAAAGTGGCGATCCTGTTCGGGCGTGAGCGGACCGGGCTCTCGAACGACGAGATCTCGATGGCCGATGTGATCGTCACCGCGCCCGTCAACCCCGCCTTCGCGTCGATCAACATTGCCCAGGCCGTGCTGCTGATGGGCTATGAATGGTACAAGGGACTGGCCACCACGCTTGGCGAGACGACGCCGGAGCTGCCTGCGCTGGAAGGGCCGGGGCTGGTGATGCCCGATACGCGGCTGGCCACCAAGGAAGAACTCTACGGCTTCTATGACCACCTCGAACGCGAGTTGGACGTGGCGGGCTTCTTCAAGACCGGTGACAAGAAGCCGGGCATGCTGCGTAACATCCGCAACCTGTTCTCGCGGGCCGAACTGACCGAGCAGGAGGTGCGCTCGCTGCGCGGCATCGTCTCCTCGCTGACGCGCGCCCATGAGCGGCGGAAGGAGCAGCGGGAGAGGGAGAAGGACGAGGGCTAGGCCATGAACACGCCGCGCATCCTGCTGTTCGATTCCGGCATGGGGGGCCTCACGGTGGCCCGCGCGGTGCGCCATGAACTGCCGTTCTTCCATCTGATCTACGCGGCCGACAATGCCGCCTTTCCCTACGGCGCATGGGAGGAGAAGGCACTCGTTGGCCGCATCGTGAAGGTCATGGGCGAACTGATCGGGCGGGTGGAGCCCGACATCGTGGTCATCGCCTGCAACACGGCCTCCACCATCGCGCTGGCGCAATTGCGCGAGGCCTTCGGCCTTCCCTTCGTCGGCACCGTACCCGCCATCAAGCCCGCGGCGGCGCAGACCAAATCCGGTATCGTGGGCGTTCTGGCAACACCAGGTACCGTCAGCCGCGAATACACGCACGGGCTCATTCACAGCTTTGCAGCCCATTCTAAGGTGGTTCTGCATGGGGCAAGGCGCATGGCGGAAATCGCCGAGATGAAGCTCAAGGGCCAGCCCGTGAACCTTGATGAGTTGAGGGCCGAGATCGCGCCTGTTTTCGTGGAGGAGGCCGGCCGGCGCACTGATGTGGTCGTGCTGGGCTGCACCCATTATCCGCTGCTGGTCGATGAGCTGGCTAAGGTGGAGCCGTGGGTGGTGCGCTACATCGACCCCGCACCGGCCATCGCGCGGCGGACGGCGGATGTTCTGGCGGAAACGCCCCTGAAGGAGGCGTCGCCGCATGTGCCGCCGCACAACGCCGTGCTGCTGACCTCGACGCGCGCACAGGCTGAGGACGCGCTGAAGGCCTATGCGAGGATGGGTTTCAACCGGCCGGAGTTCCTGGACCTGAAAGTCTAGGCCGCGCGCGGCCATC
>JBIIGF010000189.1:0-4838 GCA_044236665.1 Aestuariivirga sp.
CGCCAGCGCCGCCGTCCTC
The DNA here is from genome assembly GCA_044236665.1 of Aestuariivirga sp. Taxonomy (GTDB): domain Bacteria; phylum Pseudomonadota; class Alphaproteobacteria; order Rhizobiales; family Aestuariivirgaceae; genus Aestuariivirga. The sequence goes on from JBIIGF010000189.1 coordinate 20, forward strand.
GCCGGGGAAGACGCCATCCACGCCATTGGCACCATTGCCGCCATTGCCGCCAAGGCCGCCATCGGCTGCAAGACCGCCGACACCGTCCAGCCCTGCCGCAGCATCCGTACCGCCCGCGCCACCATTACCGCCGCGGATCAATCCTTCATTCCGCACCGACAGGCCGGAGCCGAAAATGCCGGCGCCACCAAAGCCCGCGTCGCCGCCGAAGCCGCCTGCGCCACCCATGCCGCCGAAACCACCGAAGCCGCCATTGCCGCCAAAGCCACCAAAGCCGCCACTGCCAAGAAAAGTACCTTCGCCGCCGTCGCCGCCGTTGCCACCCACGCCGCCCGCGCCACCATTGCCGCCATCGCCGCCTGCGCCACCATTGCCGGCATCGCCACCATTGCCGCCGATGACCGACCCCTCAGCGTCAATCACGATCGATTGGCCGGTTTCACTGATGCCTGCGCCGCCATTGCCACCGGCAGTGCCGGTTGCACCGAGGCTGCCGTCGTTTCCAGTGCCGCCAGTGCCACCATCGGTTCCGTCAATCCCGGCAATGCCATTGCCAGCGCCACCGCTGCCGCCGTTTCCGCCGGCCTCGCCTGAGCCGCCGTCATCGCCGGCGCCGCCAATGCCACCAGCCTGACCGGCCAAGCCGTCAGTCCCCTGGATGATGTTGGCGATCACCATATCCGCGCGGGCGGGGCTCAGAGGGGTAAGCAGCACCGTTGCCACCACCGCCGCCATGGCCGCGGCAGATGCCGATGTCTTGGCCCTGAAGCGCCCATGCCCGCCGCCGGCCCCCGCCGCGCCATGATGGCGTGCAGCGGCCTGAACTTTTGAAAGGACGGACATGACGATCTCCCTGGGGCACCTAGCTTGCTAAGACATTATTTACTTAACTCAACAACGCCAGATTATTTCCACTAAACAGCCACAAATCGGCAGGTTTTGTCCCACTGCGCCGGCCATAATGTGAATTATTGCAGATTGCTTCAACCTGTGGCGGCGGGAATGATCGCCGCCGGAGGACAGGATATCTGCCGGATCAGCCCTGTGCGCCCCCCGGCGCTTCGGCGGGGCTGAGGCCCATGGTGAGGAAATCCAGCCGCCAGAGCGACTGGAACACGGCCATCACGGCGGCGTCGCGCTCCGCGCCCGTGCGGCCGCCGAAGGCCGCCTCATCAACTGCGGCGGCTATCTCGCTGATGGTTCGGCGGCCATCGATCCGCGTGGCGAGGGCCACTTCCAGATCATTTCCCTCCACGGTCCAGTTATGGCGGAACAGCTTGCGGCCATTGAGGCCACAGCGGTAACGGAACCCCGGCACGAAATCGAAAGCCGCGGCAGAGCCGAAGCCGATCCTGTAGGTGGCTTCCGGCCGGTCCGCCCGGCAGGCCATGAAGAAGTGGCAGCCGTTACGGAAATTGAGTTTCTCCATGAGCGGCCACTGCTCTTCCTCGGGGCGCGACGCGACCAGCGCCTGGAAGGGATTCTTCGACAGCGGCGGCGCGTAATAGGGCGACTTCAGGAACCAGCCCTGGAAGGCGAGGCCCGCGCCGCGGACCAGATCGAGGCAATCGGGCACGGTGTAGCTGCGTTCGCGGCCATGCAGGAACGTATCAACGAGGCCCGCATCGAAACGAAGGTCCGGCGCGATGCTCATGTAACTCCGGACCGGATGGTCCTGCGGCAGGGTGGCGAGCGCCTCCTTGACCATGAGCACCCCGGTATCGGTCTGGCCAAGCCCGAGGTCGCGGAACACCGACTGCAGCATGTCCACGCCCAGACGGCCATATTTGGCATAGAGCATGATGGCCAGGACGCCCTCCCGCCGCAGGGCGCCGGCGAGGGCGTTCATGCCCGCCTGCGGATCGGCCATATGGTGCAGGACACCGGTGCTCACGATGAGATCAAAATCCCGGTTCAGGGTTCCCACATCCTCGATGGGAAGCTTGTGAAGTTCGAGATTTTTCATCCCGTACTTGTTCTTGAGGAAGCGATGATGATCGAGCGACGGCCCGCTGACATCGATGGCCACGACATTGGCCTTGGGGTTGGTGTAGGCGAAGACCGCTGCCTGATTGGTGCCGCACCCCGCGATCAGGATGTCCATGCCGGGCTTGTAGGGCCGGTCCGGCCAGAACATGGGATAAGCGTGGCTGGGGTCGAACCACTGCCAGTTCCCGATCAGCCAGTTCTGCAGATCGAGGATGGGCTGGGGATACATCCACCGCTCATACTGGCTGGACACAACATCGGCGAGAGGATTGGCAGCCATCGTGGAGCGGTCTTTCCAAAAAAATGCCTAGCGTAAGGTCCGGATTGCCGGACGCGCACGCCTTCAGGCTGAAACTGTCGCATGCCGGAAAACCTGTCAACCATAAATACATCAATTACTTACCTTAAGTTGACAGATCCCTGGCCCATTCGCGGCAAGCGCTGCAGGTTGATTTGATTTTGCTTTGTACCGCGTTATGCTGACTGCCTCCGCGCGGGCAGCGCCGGAGGCCGCGTGGGACCAGCGGCACATTCAGGCGGCAGGACTGGCGATGCGTTCATTGAGAGGACTTGCGGCAAGGGTTTCTGCAGCAGTACTGGCCGCGGCGTTTCTTGGCCTTCACGCCCTGCCGGTGGCCGCCGCACCGGCCGCGCCCGATCTCAAGACCCTCATCCAGCCCGATGGCACGGCCTTCGCCGCCCGCCAGTGGGGCGACGAGTGGCACCACGGCTGGGAAACCGCGTCGGGCCATACGATCCTGTTCGATGAAGCGCGGCGGCAGTGGGTCTTCGCCGTTCTGTCCAGCACCGGGCACCTGTCTCCCTCCCGCCTGATTGCCGGCCGGGACGGGCCGCCCGCGGGCGTGGCGCGTTTCCTGCGCGGCACGCCGGACCGCGCGCTGAAGCGGTCTGCCGCAGCCACACCGGCAGCACCCAAGGCGAGCACCTCCGGAACAAACAACATCCTCACGCTGCTGATCAACTTCAGTGACCGCACGACCACCTTCGGCCCCGATGACTTCAACACGCTGCTGTACGGGACCGACAGCTACAGCATGCTGAACTACTACAAGGAAGTATCACGCGGCCAGCTCACCGTGTCGCCGGGGCCGGAGGGAATCAAGGGCTGGTACCGGGCGTCGATGAGGCACGATGCCTACACCTCGCTCCCGGGCAATCTCGTTCACGAAGCGGTCCGGGCAGCGGACAATGCCGGTGTGAACTTCCAGCCCTATGACAAGGATGGCGACTGCCGGGTGGATACGGTGAGCATCATCCACCAGGGAACCGCAGGGCAGACCAGCGGAGACCCAACCGACATCTGGTCACACAGCTGGACGCTGACAGAAGCAAAGGCAAATGGCTGGGGCCAGTTTCCAGCCTATGTGACGAGAACCCCCTGCCCGGCCGGCGGCAACATCCTGGTTGACGCCTACATCATACAGCCCGAGCGCATCGACAACCAGCTGATGACCGTGGGCGTTTTTGCCCATGAATATGGGCATTCCCTGGGTCTGCCTGATCTTTATGACACGGACCGCAGTTCAACCGGTGCTGGCCTGTGGAGCCTGATGGGGGACGGCACCTGGGCTGGCATAAGAACCCTGGGCGACCGCCCCTCGCATCTCGATCCATGGAGCAAATACAAGCTCGGCTGGCTGACACCACAACCGATCACCAGCGGCATACCCAGCCAGGTGACGATCCCGCCGGCCCATGCCAGGGCCAGTGCCCTGCAGTTCGGCACGGGTAGCCCCGGCAGCCCGGAGGCGGAGTATTTCCTCGTCGAGAACCGCCAGAAATCCAGCTTCGATGCGGCCTTGCCGGGAAGCGGCCTCTTGGTGTGGCACATTGCAGAACGCGCCGCCAACAATGACCGCGAATGCTATCCGGGCGGCCCCCCATGCCTGTTCCAGCAATACAAAGTGGCGGTGGTTCAGGCCGACAGGCTGTGGGACCTCGAAAAGAAAAACAACTTTGGCGATGCGGGCGATGTGTTTCCCGGCAGTACCAACAACACGAGCTTCAACGACCGCAGCCGCCCGGACAGCAGATATTATTCGGGCTTCAACAGCGGTGTGTCGATCTCCGCGATCAAGGCAGCCGGGGCGAACATCACCGCCACCGTGAGTTTCGGCACGCCGCCGACGCGGGCGCTGACCTACACGAGGGCCGGCACGGGCACGGGCACCGTGACCTTCACGCCGGCCGGCAGCCTGTCGCGCTGCACGGCAAGCTGCACCAACAATTACACGGCGGGAACGGCCGTGACCCTCGAGGCGAGGCCCGGGCCGGGATCGTCGTTCGTGGGCTGGTCAGGGCCCGGCGGTTGCAAAGGCAGGGGCAAATGCACGCTGACGCTGTCAACGGCAAGGGCGGTGACCGCAACCTTCCGAACGCCTCGCTGAGAGCTTCAGGCCGCTTCGCCGACCAGGGCCCACCGGTGGCCCGAAACTGGCCGCGCCATGCCCCGGCAAGGGAGACATTGACTTTTGGGGCAAACACCTGCTTAGGTTCATCATGCGCCTGACGGTTTCAGGCGCTCAATCCACGGAAAGCGAGACGACATTTTGGCAAACGGAAAAGTTAAGTGGTTCAATGAAACCAAGGGCTATGGCTTCATTGAGCCTGAGGATGGCAGCAAGGACGTGTTCGTCCACATCAGCGCCGTCGAACGTGCCGGCCTGCGGACCCTTCAGGAAAACCAGAAGGTTTCCTATGAAGTGACGACCGACCGCCGCTCGGGCAAGCAGTCTGCCGACCAGCTTCGGGCTCTCTGAGTCCGGCTGGCTGACTGAAAACAGCGGCTGAGGCCGGCGCAAGCCGGTTC
>JBIIGF010000191.1:0-4832 GCA_044236665.1 Aestuariivirga sp.
CGTATGGATCACGTCGAAGGCCCTGTCACCAAGGTCGATCATGTCGCCCGCCACGAGAATGCGGTCCACCGTCGCTGGCCGCACGTGGTAGGCTGCGGTGTCCCATCCATCGGGCAGACGGTCGAACATGTCGTCCGTTGCGTAGCGCCCGGCGAGCGTCCAGTCATTGCGCGGATCAGCGAGGATATGCGCTTCCGCCGCATGCACCGCGCAGCAGCCTGGGAATTCATGGTGGCAGCCGATGTGGTCGAAATGCGTGTGGCTCGCCACGCAGGCGATGGCCCGTTCCGAGACCAGCGGCACATGGGCGCGCAGGCTGAAATGGCCGAGTCCTGAATCGAACAGCAGGTCGCGGTCGCGGCCGCGCACATGCCAGATGTTGCAGCGGAAGAAGGGCTTGATCCAAGGCTCATGGATCAGCGTCACGCCATCGCCCATGCGGATCGTCTCGTACCATTCATGCGCACTGACGCGGAGATCCATGGCGTTAGTCCTTCAGCACGATCACATGCGCGGGGTCGATGGCAAGGCTGATACGGTCGCCCGCCGCAACAGGCGTTGCGGGGTTGAGGCGCGCCAGGATGTCGAGGCCATTGGCCTTCGCCGTCACCCGCCTGAAGCTGCCCTGATAGATGGCATCCGTCACCTCTGCCGCAATCCCGCCGCCGAGCGTCACATGCTCTGGCCGGATGGCGATATGCGTCGCATCGGGCGGCGCGGGGAAGGCGCCAAGTGCGGTCTCGATCATGCCGTTCCGAACATGGCCCGGGGCGATCGTGCTCTCGCCCATGAAGCTGGCGGTGAAGCGCGTGGCGGGCCGTGCATAGACGCGCTCTGGCGGTCCCTGATCCTCGATGCGGCCCTGGTTCATGACGACGACGAGGCCTGCCAGCGCCATCGCCTCCTCCTGGTCATGCGTTACATGGATGAAGGCGGTGCCGACGCGCTGCTGAATGGCTTTCAGCTCATCCTGCATCTGTCGGCGGAGTTTGAGGTCGAGGGCGCCGAGCGGCTCGTCGAGCAGCAATACGGCGGGCTCCACGATGAGCGCCCGGGCCAGCGCCACGCGCTGGCGCTGGCCGCCTGAAAGCTGGTGCGGCTTGCGCTCGAAGGCCGAGGCGAGGCCCACGACATCCAGCATGGCAAGGGCCCTGGCGTCGCGCTCCGCCTTGGCGACGCCCCGCATGCGCAGGCCGAAACCGACATTGGCGCCAATGCTCATGTGCGGGAACAGGGCGTAATCCTGAAACACGGTCGCCGTCGGGCGCTTGGCGGGTGCGAGCGCCGTGCAATCCTCACCCCGGATCAGCACGCGGCCCCGGGAGGGGGTGAGGAATCCGCCGAGGATCGACAGCAGCGTCGTCTTGCCGGACCCCGATGGCCCGAGCAGCACGGTGTAGCTGCCCGGCGGAATGCTGAGCGATACATCGTTCAGCACCGGCGTTGCGCCAAAGCTGTGGGAGACGTTCTCGATGGAAACCAGCGCGGTCATTCAGGCACGCTTTCTGAAGGCGACGAGTTCAAAGATGATGGCAAGCAGGATCGACACGCCGAACACCAGCGCGCCCACCGCATTGGTCTTGGGGTTGAGGCCGGCACGCAGCAGGTTCCAGATCTCGACGGGAAGTGTTGTCTCGAAGCGCGTCAGCAGGAAGGCGATCACGAACTCGTCCCACGAGAAGGTCATGGCGAGGAAGAAGGCGGCGAACAGTGCGGGCCACAGCATGGGCGCGGTGACGAGCAGCAACACCTTCGGTTCGGAAGCGCCGAGGTCGCGCGCCGCCTTTTCAATATTGGCCTGATGCGCCCCCATCTGGCTGTAGATGATGGCGAAGCAGAGCGGCAGGTTGATGACCACATGCCCGATGCCGGCAGCAAACAGCGATTTCGGCAGGCCGATCCAGTTGAAGAAGATGAGGAGCCCCATGCCGATGATGAGGTAGCTCACCGTCAGCGGCAGGGTGATGAGGCCGCGCAGCAGGGCGGAGGCCGGCAGATGGAAGCGCGCCAGGCCCCAGGCCGCAAGAAAGCCCAGCAGCGTCGCCAGCGCGGAGGAGGCGAGCGCCACCGCCACGGAGTTGACGAGGCCGGAGGTGAGCCGCGCATCATTCAGCACCGCCTCATACCAGCGCAACGACGGCCCGTTGAAGGGCGGAATGGGAAACAGCGTGCCCTGGAAGGAGAACAGCACCAGCACGGCCACCGGAAGGAAGATGAAGCCATAGAGCAGGGCGGCGTAGAGGATGGAAACGGCCCGTGCCATCATGCTCTCTCAAGCTTCAGCCAGCGCGCGCAGGCGAGATAGGCAAGGGTGACGACCACCATGAGGATGAGCGACAGCGCGGAGGCGGAGGCGAAATCGCCGCGCCGCCCGATCTGCATCATGATGAGCTGCGGCATGAGGAGTTCGTTGTTGCCGCCGAGGATCTGCGGCGTGATGTAATCGCCGATCGCCAGCACGAAGGTGAGGAAGGCCCCCACCATGATGCCGGGAAGCGTCAGCGGCAGGATCACGTGGATGAAGGTCTGGAGGCCTGAGGCACCAAGGTCCGCCGCGGCTTTGCGGTAATTGGGGGAGAGTTGCTTGAGGTTCGCATAGATGGTGAGCGTCAGCAGCATGACGAAGAAATGCACGAAGCCGATGACGGTCGCGGCGCGGGTGTTGGCGAGCTGGATCGGATCGGACAGCAGGCCCGCATTCACCAGCGCGCTGTTGATCACGCCCTTCTCCGCAAGCACCAGGAGCCAGGAATAGGAGCGCACGACATAGGAGGTCCAGAACGGCAGCACCGCCAGCATCAGCGCCAGGCGCTGGAAGCGTTCCGGCACGACGAAGGCGAGGATCCACGCGAAGGGATAGGCAAGCAGCACCGAGAAGAAGGTGACGATCAGCGTCACCTCGAGGGAATTGGTCAGGGCGCGCCAGTAGCTCGGGTTGGTGAAGAACTGGGTGTAGCTCGCGAAGCTGAAGCCGTCAGCGCCCTTGGGCTGGAGGCTCGTCACCGCCATGGCGATGAAGGGCACGACGAAGAAGACCAGCGTCCACAGCAAGGCTGGTGAGACGCTGGCCCATCCGATGCGGTGAGTCGAAACGCTGCTCACGGCAGCTGGATCATCTCGGTCCAGAGGTCCTGCATCTTCTTGTCGAGGTCTTCCGACGGGGCCGGATAGCCCTGCGCGCGCTTCAGGAACTCGGGCTGCTCGGCGAAGCGCAGGATCTGCTTCTGCCCGTCATCGAGCGCGGCCTTGGTGCTGGCCGGCATGCCCCAGTAGCAGGAGGAGGTGGCAAGCCGCGCCTGGCCCTCGGGGCTCAGGATGTACTGGATGAACTTCAGCGCCGCATCCTTGTTCTTCGAATCCTTGAACATGGCGAGCGACTGCGACCACAGCACCGCGCCTTCGGTGGGGATGGAGAAGTCGAGGTCGGGGTTTTCCTTGGCGATGCCCGCTGTCACCCATTCGCCGCCGCCGATCAGGATGTCGGCCTCACCCGTTGCCAGCGCCGTCTGGCTGGCGACGACGTCGGTCACCGCCTTGGCATTGGCCTTCATCTTGGTGAGCACCTCCTTCAGCGCGGGAAGGTCGGCTTCGGTGAGTTCGGATGTCTTCTTGCCGATCGACATGGCGGCCAGGCCGATGACGGGCAGGTAGTAATCGTAAATGGCAACGCGGCCCTTGTACTTGTCGCTGGTCAGCACCGAGAGCGATTGCATATCGGCCGCGTCCACCTTGGACTTGTTGAAGCCGATGGTGTTGTAGCCGAACTTCTCGGTAATGCCGTAGCGCTTGCCATCGAACTTCGAGTGCTGGTCCATCAGCACTTCGGGGAACAGGTCGGCGATCGGCAGCTGGTCTTCGGGCAGGGGTTCGAACAGGCCGCGCTCCACGCCGCGGCGGACGTCCACCGTATCGATCACCATCACGTCCCAGTCGCCGGGCTGTGACTGCTCGACGATGGCGAGGCCTGCACCCGTGCCCTCGAACTCCTTGAGGTTCACCTTGATGCCGGTGGCATCCTCGAAGGGCTTCAGCAGGTTGGGGTCGGAGTGATCGCACCAGACGAGCGCGTTGAGATCCGCCGCACTGGCGGCAGCGTAGGAACTCACAACAGCCAGAGCAGCGAGCGAAGCGCCGAAGAGACGGCGCGTGAGACGGTTGACGGTCATTGGCGTTTCTCCCTGAATGACTGAAAACTGAACCAATTTCAAAATTGAGTCAATTCCAAAAATCTGGCATTCTGCCTGCATGTCAGGTCTCCGAGAAAAGCAGAAAGCCCACCGCCACGACCGCATTCTGGAGGCGGCCTCCGCGCTGTTCCGCGCCCAGGGTTATGAAGATGTGAAGATGGAGGCGATTGCCGCCGCCGCCGAAGTGTCCATCGGCACGATCTATAATTACTACCAGAACAAGGGCGACCTGCTGGTGGCCATCGTCTCGCTGGAAGTGAGCGAGGTGCTGAAGGCGGGCGAAGAGGTGATCGCCGATCCGCCCGCCAGCGCCGAAGCGGCGGTGGACCAGCTGATCGGCGGCTATGTGGCGCATTCGCTGCACTATCTCTCGAAGGAGATGTGGCGGCAGGCCATGGCCATTTCGACAATCCAGCCCGGCAGCCCCTTCGGCGACACCTATGCGGCGCTCGATGTGGCGCTGGCGAAGCAAACCTGCGCGCTGATCGAGAAGCTCAAGGCCAGCGGCAGCCTCCGCAGGGAGGCAGACGCCACGAGCCTCGGCGAGGTGATCTTCAACAACACCAACATGAACTTCATCATTTTCGTGAAGACGGAGGCCATGACCATGGCCGACCTGCTGGCCCTCCTGCGCCGCCAGCACCG
>JBIIGF010000192.1:0-4822 GCA_044236665.1 Aestuariivirga sp.
CGGCTCCAGCGGGCCCGTCAGCAGCGCGCTCTCAGGGATGGGTTGCGGCGACAGCCGCGGGTAGATGCAGGAGGAGCCGAGGAACAGCAGCCGGTTAACCCCCGCGCGGTAGGCCTCGTGAATGACATTGGCCTCGATCGCCAGGTTGTCGTGAATGAATGATGCGGGAAACGATGCGTTCGCCAGAATGCCGCCCACCCTGGCAGCCGCGAGGATCACCACATCAGGCCGCTCGGCCTGCATGAAGGCGCGCGTTGCGGCCTGATCTGTAAGGTCAAGCTCGCTGCGGGTTCTGGTGATGGTGGGATACCCGAGGCGCCGGAGCTGCCGCAGGATCGCCGATCCCACCATGCCGCGGTGGCCTGCCAGAAAACAGCGCGTCACCGTTCAGGCCTCCCGCGCCACAGGCAGCGCAAGGCCGTGGCTTTGCAGCAAGCGGTGGCGGCGCGCGGCGGCGAGATCCTCCAGCACCATTTCAGCGCACATCTGCCGCACCGTCGTGGTGGGGTGCCAGCCAAGCCTTTCGCCTGCCCGTGACGGATCGCCGAGCAGCGTTTCCACCTCCGCCGGCCGGAAATAGCGCGGGTCGATCCTGACGATCACCTGGCCCGGCCTCACATATTTGGCGTTCTTGCCATTGACGCGGTCCACCACGCCCACTTCCTTGAGGCCCTCGTTCTCGAACCCGAGTGTGATGCCGAGTTCGGCGGCGGCCCATGTCACGAACTCGCGCACCGAATGCTGCTGGCCGGTAGCGATGACGAAATCCTCGGGCTTGTCCTGCTGCAGCATGAGCCACTGCATGGCGACATAGTCGCGCGCGTGGCCCCAGTCGCGGCGCGCATCGATGTTGCCGAGATAGAGGCAGGATTCGAGCCCCTGCGCGATGTTGGCAAGCCCGCGGGTGATCTTGCGGGTCACGAATGTCTCGCCGCGCCGCGGCCCTTCATGGTTGAACAGGATGCCGTTGCAGGCATAGATGCCATAGGCCTCGCGGTAGTTTACGGTGGTCCAGTAGGAAAACAGCTTCGACACCGCATAGGGACTGCGCGGATAGAAGGGCGTCGTCTCGCGCTGCGGAACCTCCTGCACCAGCCCGAACAGTTCCGACGTGGACGCCTGATAGAAACGCGTCTTGCCCTCCAGCTTCAGGAAGCGGATCGCCTCGAGCAGGCGCAGCGTTCCGAGCGCATTGACATCGGCGGTGTATTCCGGCGCCTCGAAACTCACCGCCACATGCGACTGGGCGCCAAGATTATAGATCTCGTCTGGTTCGACCTCGGCGATGACGCGCGTCAGCCCGAGGCTGTCGGACAGATCGCCATAGTGCAGATGCAGTCGCACCCCCGGGCCATGCGGATCTTCATAGATGTGATCGATGCGTCCGGTATTGAAGGATGAGGAGCGGCGCTTGATGCCATGCACTTCATATCCTTTCTCGAGCAGGAACTCCGCGAGATAGGAACCATCCTGTCCGGTGACGCCCGTGATGAGTGCTTTCTTCCTCATCAGTCCCCTTTCTGCCCACTCTCTGGGCTCTTCGATCCGATTATTCGGTCCCTAGGTTAGTCGTCAGCGAAGGAATTGTTCCATTGCGCCGCGCAACTTCACCAGCCTGTCAAAAGACTTGACGCCGGATGGAACATTTCAGCCGTTCACCGCTTTCCGCCCTTCGTGAATGCCGCAACAAGAAGAATGATGAGCCGCCATGAATGATTATTCCTCGTGGCAGCAGGAGCAGACGGCAGAGCATCCGCCGTACGCCACGGGCAGCCTCGGGACAGACAGCCTCGTGCCGTCCCCGCCGCTCAGCCGCGGGCAGCGCTTCGCCAAGCGAAGTCTTGACGTGGCGGTCAGCCTGTTCCTGCTGTGCTTGCTGCTGCCTGCCCTCACGCTGATATCGCTCGCGGTACTGGCCGAATCCGGAAGGCCGCTGTTCTTCCGCCAGAAGAGAGGCGGCCTTGATGGCCGGTCTTTCAGCATCGTGAAGTTCCGCACCATGCGCGTCATGGAGGATGGCCCAGAGCTGGCGCAGGCGCGGCGCAACGACCCCCGCGTCACGCCGCTCGGCGCCTTCCTGCGGCGGACGAGCCTCGACGAGCTTCCGCAATTGTGGAACGTGCTGATGGGCGACATGTCGCTGGTAGGCCCTCGCCCGCATGCCCTGGCGCATGACCAGTATTATGGCGGGTTGCTGCAACGATATCCGCTGCGCCAGCGCATGAAGCCCGGCATCACCGGACTGGCGCAGATCGGCGGCTGGCGCGGCGAAACCGCCACGCTCGAGGCCATGGCCGGCCGCGTGGAGGCCGATATTCACTACATCGATCACTGGTCGTTCCTCGGAGACCTGAAGATCCTCCTCCGGACGGCCCGCGTCGTGTTGTTCGACAGGAGCGCATATTGATGTCACGATCCGCAACGTCACCCATGGGCCGGCACCTTCTTGGCCTCGCGCGGCCAGCCTTCCTCACAGCGCTGCTGCTGTCCACGCCGCTGGCCGTGCCACTCGCCATGCCGCTCGCCAATCCGGCCGCCGCAGTATCTGCCAGCAGCCATTTCACGGATGGAGACATTCTGAAGATCACCGCCTATGGGCGTGAAGACCTCACCGGGCACTACAGCGTGCAGCCTGGACCTGTCCTTTCGCTTCCGTTGATCGGAACGGTGCAACTCGGAAACCGCTCGCCCCGTCAGCTTGAAACCGAACTGGCAACCGCCTGGGAAAACCGGCTGGGCACACCGATGAGCGTCACCATCGAATATGCCCAGCGTGCGCCTGTCTATGTCATCGGGGCGGTGAATTCCCCCGGTGCATATCCCTATCGTGAAGGCATGACGGTTCTGCAGGCGGTCGCGGTCAGCGGAGGTATGCGCTATCAACTGACCCCCAGTGACAGCATCCGCTTCGACATGATCCGCGAGCGCGAGCGCCGCCTGCAGGCCATCGGGAAGTTGGCGGGCGCATTGGCCCGGCGTGCCAGGCTGATCGCCGAGCGTGACGGCAAGACCGACGTCACCCTCGATGAACCCTTCACGCTTGCTGCACGGCAGCGGATGGACGGGTTGCTGGCGCAGGAGGCCGCGCTGCTCGACATGCGGACCCGGCAGAACACCATCAGGGTACGGCTGCTGGCCGAACAGGTTCGGCTTGGCGAAGCGGAGGCTGCCTCCTATCAGCAGCAATACGAAACGCTGGAGGCTCAGCAGGCACAGATCAGCAAGGAGGCGGCCCGGATCCGCCGCATTCCCGGGCAGCAGCTGCGCGCCTTCGAACTGGAACAGCGCGTGACGGCGCTGGAAACGACGAAGGCGACCATCACTGCCAGTGCCACGCGCACCGCCGCGAACATCGAGACCGCACGCAGCGGCATTGCCGATGCGCGCGAGGCCCGGCAGCGCGAGATCACCGAAAGCCTGCTCGAAACCGAACGGGTCATCGAGGAAGCGAGGCTGGCGGAGGCCGCATCGCGCGGCATTCTGAGCGCGGCGGGATATGAGCAGCCGCTCCGCAGCGTCACTTTCACGCTGATGCACCAAGGCAAGGAAGAGGCGATCCCGGTCGCGTCATCGGCCGCGATACGGCCGGGCGATGTTCTGGAGGTCAGCATCTCCGATGACCAGCCACCCACTCAGGCCGTGAGCGAGCGCTGACGCATCATGAGAAGCAAGATTGTCCGGCGGCATCTTACTGGCCGCAAACTGGCCTGCACGGCAGGCCTTCTTCTCACCCTCGCCTGTGCTGACACATGCCCCGCCACCGCGGGGCCCCTGGACTGCACTGCGATCGAGGACGCTGCGGGGCGGCTTGCCTGCTTCGATGCCGAATACCCGAGGACCATGTCCCTGCCGCCGGACGCCCCCACCGGACACTGGCGCGTCCAGGCTGCACCATCGGCCGTCCCGGGCCGCACCGACCACATCATCTCGCTTGCGTCGCAGTCCATGGTGAAATGCCGCTGGACGGATCCCCGGCCGGCTGAGTTGCGCATCCGGTGCCTCGCGAATGTCACCTCTGTCTTGCTCGAGACAGGCTGCTACATGGCATCCGGCGCGACCCGCAGCGATGGCGATGTAACTGTCCAGATCGATGGCAGCGAAACCAGAGTGGCGCGCATGACGGCCGGTCCGGATGGCAAGTCGCTGGGCATCTGGTCGGGCGATCGCGCGATTCCTTTCGTCCGTACGCTTCTTGGCAAGTCGGCGCTGAGCGTGCGCATGACCCCGCATTCGGATGAGCCGGTCTCGGCGGTCTTCGACCTTCGCGGCATCGACACGGCCATTGCCCCGGCCCGCACCGCCTGCGGCTGGTAGAGAGAGCCGCGCAGGGGCGGCTAGCGCCAGTCGGCAAGCCGCGCCCGCGCCACCATCGCGGCCACGATTGACAGCAGCACATTGTTGAGATTGTTGGGCGAGACGATTGTGCTCTCCACCATGTTGTGGACGAGGCAGATGAACACGATCAGCGCAGGCACGGCGGCCAGATGGCCCGCACGCCCCGAAGCCAGCGCTGCAAGGCGGATGGCTTGCGTCAGCAGCCAGGCCGCCACGCCGGCCGCAACGGCGACACCCAGCCAGCCAAAATAGACATAGGCCTCCAGATAGCCGTTGTGGGCGTTGACATTGCGCATCTGCATGGCTGCCGAGAGGCGCTGGTCCAGCAGCAGGGTGCCGACGAAATAACCAAGCCCCAGCGGCTTGTCCGCTTCGCGCACGAGTTCGAGGAGATAGGACCAAAGGCCGGTCCGGCCCGAGAGGTTGCTCTCGCGGCCCAGCAATTGCAGCCCGAAGCGGGCAATCTCCTCGAAGCTCAGAAAAGCGG
>JBIIGF010000193.1:0-4817 GCA_044236665.1 Aestuariivirga sp.
CGGCATCTGGCCGGTGATGAGGGGCAGCTCGCGGTTGCCCTGCTGGCTGAAGGTGAAGGTCACCTCGTGGTCGCCCGTCCGCTCGGCCTTGGCGATGTTCTTGTAGTAGAAATTATAGAAGGGCTGCGCCTCGCGCAGGGCCTGCATGGACCAGATCACGTCCTCTGGCGTCATCGGCGTGCCGTCATGGAAGCGCGCCTCGGGCCGCAGGCGATAGACCACCATGGAGCGGTCTTCCGGGTGCCACACGCCGCTCGCCACCAGGGCATATTCGGTGGATGGCTCGTCCAGCGCGGAGGTCAGCAGCGTGTCGTTCATCACCGCGTTGCCGGCCTCACCCTTGAACGTATAGGGGTTGAGGTTGTCGAATGATCCCACGATGCCGAAGCGCACCCGCCCGCCCTTCGGCGCGTCGGGGTTCACGTAGTCGAAGCGCGTGAAGTCCGCCGGGTACTTCACGTCATTGAACAGGGTCAGCGCGTGGCGGAAGTCCCTGTCCCCGGCCGCGGCGAACTGAACCCCCACGATCTTTGCGGCGGGGACGAGGCCTGCAAGCTTGAGCAGGGTGCGGCGGCTGATGGTCATGTGAGGTCAACTCCAGGGCGGGCAGGTTGGGAGATGGGGCAAGTTAAACAAGCTCCGGCCCAAAAGAAAACACCGGCAAGCAGCTTGCCGGTGTTAAATTTCAGTGAGATTTACGGCCTTTACGGGGCAGGGAAGGGCACCGGGTTGTCCGACAGCGTCTGCAGGTAGGCCAGCAGGTTGGCGCGGTCTGCGTCCTTCTTGAGGCCGCCATAGGCCATCTTGGTTCCCGGCACGGCTTTCTTGGGAGCCAGCAGGAAGGCGTTCAGAGCCTCATAGCCCCACGGCTTGTCCTTCAGGGCCGCCATCGCGTCCGAATAGGCGAAGCCCTCGTGCACACCATGGTTGCGGCCAACGATATCCCACAGGTTGGGGCCCACCTTGTTCGGACCGCCCTTGCTGACGTCATGGCACGCGATACAGGCCTTGAACACGGCCTGGCCCTTGGTGGCGTCGGCCGAGGCCAGCAACTGGCCGAGCGGCACGGCTTCGGCTGCGGGCTCTGCTGCGGCTTCCGCGCTGGCTGCGGATTCGGCGACCGGAATGTCGAAGCCTTGCTTCTCGGGCTTGTCCGAGTGGTAGAGAACACCCGCGAGTTCGTTCAGGCCGAACACCAGCAGAGCCGTTCCCAGCACTGCACCCGCGATCTTGTTGAATTCAAAGCTGTTCATGAAGGTCTAGACCCCTTGAGCCGTCGTCTCTCGGGCGCGGAAACTAGTGCTTTCTCACGGCCGCCGCAATAGTATAAGGACAGCTTGTATCATTTTGCCGCGCCCTCTGTTAAGCCCATGATTGAAAACCGGAATACCATCGTTGTCATCCCCGCCCGCATGGCCTCTACCCGGCTTCCGGGCAAGCCGCTGGCGGATATTCACGGCCTGCCGATGATCGTCCACTGCTGGAAGCGGGCGATGGAGGCGAATATCGGCAAGGTTCTGGTGGCTGCCGCCGAGGTTGAAATCGCCGACGCGATCAAGGCTAAGGGGGGAGACGCGATCGTCACCAACCCCGCGCTCCCATCGGGGTCGGACCGGATCGCCGAGGCGCTGTCGCTCCGCGACCCGCAGCGCAGCTTCGATTATGTCGTCAATCTGCAGGGCGACCTGCCGACCATCGACACGCTGTCGATCCAGCGCTGCCTTGCGGGCCTCGTCAATGAGGCAGCCGACATCTCCACCATCGCGGCCCGCATCGAAACCGCGGAGGATGCCGCCAACCCCAACATCGTGAAGGCCATCGCCCCGCTGAGCGATGAGCGCGAAGTGGCGTTCGCGCGTGACTTCGTGCGCAATCTGGGACCCGATCATCCCGCGCCGCACTGGCACCATATCGGTGTCTATGCCTACCGGAGGCCGGTTCTGGAGCGATTCGTCAGTCTTCCAGTGAGTGCGCGCGAGGCCGACCGCAAGCTGGAGCAGATGCGGGCGCTGGACAATGGCATGCGCATCGTGGTGGTGCGGGTTGACACCGTGCCGCTTGGCGTCGATACGCCCACTGAACTTGAAACTGCCCGCCGCATGCTGAGGAAAGCCTGATGTCATCGAAGATCGCGTATCAGGGTGAGCCCGGCGCCAACTCGCACATTGCCTGCATCGAGGCCTACCCGAACCATGAGCCGCTGCCCTGCGGCACCTTCGAGGATGCGTTTCAGGCAGTGACCGAGGGCGAGGCGTCGCTGGCCATGATCCCCATCGACAATTCGGTGGCGGGCCGCGTGGCGGACATCCATCATCTTCTGCCGCGCTCCAACCTCTATATCATCGGCGAGCATTTCCTGCCCGTGCATCATCAGCTGATGATCGTGCCGGGTGCCGACAAGGCTGCCATCCGGACCGTCCACAGCCATGTGCATGCGCTGGGCCAGTGCCGCAAGGTGATCCGCGAACTGGGCATCCGGCCGGTTGTGGCGGCCGACACGGCGGGTGCCGCACGGGAACTCTCGCAGAACCGTGATCCCTCGCGCGCCGCCATCGCATCCCGCCTCGCCGCCGAGATCTATGGCCTTGAGGTGATCCGCGAAGACATCGAAGACGAGAGCCACAACACCACGCGCTTTGTTGTCCTCTCGGCAAGCCCGCAGGATGCAGGCCAGGAAGAGGGACCGGTCATCACCACCTTCGTGTTCCGCGTCAGGAACGTGCCGGCCGCGCTCTACAAGGCGATGGGCGGCTTCGCCACCAACGGCGTGAACATGACGAAACTCGAATCCTACCAGATCGAGGGCCAGTTCTCCGCCACCCAGTTCTATGCCGACATCGAGGGCCATCCCGCAGAGCGCAACGTGCGCCTTGCAATGGAGGAGTTGGAGTTCTTCACAAGTTACCTGCGCGTGCTCGGCACCTACCGGGCCTCACCGCACCGCGCTGAACTCGCCAGGCGATTCGCACAGGCCTGATCGCCGTCTTCGCGCCCAGCCGCAGTGAGCGGCGAGGTCAGTCCTGCAGCGCGGCCTTCACAAGCTCATGCGCAATCGCATAGGGGTTGGCGGCATAAAGCCCATCGGGATGGGTGCGGGCGATCATCATGCGCGCCTCATCGGCGGCAAACCAGCGCGCGTCCTCAAGCTCGTTCCTGTCGATGACGATCTCATCCGAAAGTGCCTCGCCGACCAGCCCGATCATCAGGTTGGAGACGAAGGGCCAAGGCTGGCTCAGCACATAGCGCACATCACCGACCCGCACGCCCGATTCCTCGAACACTTCACGGCGGGCCGCATCTTCGAGCGTCTCGCCGGGCTCCACGAAGCCTGCGAGGGCGGAATACATGCCGGGTTTCCATGATTGCTGGCGGCCGAGAAGGATGCGGCCCCGGTGGCGCACAACCATGATCACGACGGGGTCGGTGCGCGGGAAATGATCCATGCCGCAGGATGGGCAGTGGCGCCGGTAACCGGCGTCCGCCAGTTCGAGGCGTGCCGCACAGTTTGAGCAGAAACGCCGCCGCTCATGCCACTGGATGAGGGCGCGCGCCTGGGCCAGCATGCCGAGTTGGTCCGGCGGCAGCGCTTCTTCCATGGCGAGGCTGCGCAGGTCCCGCATGCCGTCCAATGGCTCTGAACGGCAGGCAAACCATGGCGTGCCGTGCGCATCGAGGCCGAGAAAAACCGTCAGTTCGTCTGAGATCATGTTGCCGGTTACCAGCGCGCCATCCCTGATGAGGGTCGCGTCGCCCGAAATGCGGATCAGCTTCACGTCGGGGCGCTGGCGCTGACCGGCAATCCATGCGGCGTTCGGCCGGTCGTTGGCCCGCCGGTCGAGCGGGTTGAGAACATAGGCAAGCGTCATGGGGAGAACCGTCCGGCAAAAACAAAAGCATCCGGATTGTCACCCGGATGCCCTCACTCCGCAAGCCGTTTGCGGAAGATCTCAGCTATTGGCGGCCTTTGGTGTGGCGGCCTCGCGTTCCTTCAGCATGCCGTCCACGACGACGACGGTGCGCTCGAGATCGCCGATCGCGTCTTCGAGTTCGACACGCTGCTTGCGCAGCGCCTCGAGACGCTCGCGCATCTTGGTGGAGGCGATGCGCAACTGTGTGAGCTGCCCGTCACGCAGGTTGTAGAGATCAAGCATCTCCTTGATCTCCTCCAGCGCGAAGCCGACCTTCTTGCCGCGCAGGATGAGTTGCAGCCGCGCCCTGTCGCGGTAGCTGAACAGGCGTGTCCAGCCGCGGCGGGCCGGATGCAGCAGGCCCTTCTGCTCGTAGAAACGCAGGGTGCGCGGGGTGACATCGAATTCGCGGCAGAGTTCGGTGATCGAGTAGGTGCGATCCCGGTTCGAACGCTCTTTTGTGTCAGTCATTGTCATTGTCACATCGCTCCAAAGGGATACTTCGTCTTGCGCCGGTTGGTCGGGGATATAATCCGGATTTGCCGGCTTGTGTATCCCTAGCGTCAATTTCTACCCCATCGTCAGGGTCAAAACGTAAATCCCGCGTTTCCGTTCAGGTCTGACTTGCGGGTTTTATTGACGAATCAGGCGGAATCTTCAACTGCTTAACTGAATATTTACCAAACCCATTAACCATTGGGCAGGGAAATCCCGCGCCTTTTTCGTGGTCATTTGATGGTGGCTGCGCGTTTGGGCGCACAAGGCCGAAAGAAGAAAAGTCTATGAAACCTGGCATCCCCTGGAGCGTCAAGGGCATTGAGCCCGAGGTGCGCGAAGCGGCAAAGCATGCCGCGCGCCGCGCCGGAATGACGCTTGGGGAATGGCTAAATGGCGTGATTCTCGACCAGA
>JBIIGF010000194.1:0-4803 GCA_044236665.1 Aestuariivirga sp.
TCGATCCAGCTTGCGCCGAAGGGATCGACCTTCCGCCGGGCCATGGCCTTCATCGGCCCCGGCTACCTCGTGGCGGTCGGCTACATGGACCCCGGCAACTGGGCGACCTCGATCGCCGGCGGCGCGCAGTTCGGCTATGCGCTGCTGACAGTGGCGCTGATGTCCAACATCATGGCGATCATCCTGCAATCGCTGTGCTCGCGCCTTGCCATTGGCTCCGGGCGGGATCTCGCGCAGGCCTGCCGCGATGCCTACCCCCGGCCCGTGGCCTTCGTGCTGTGGCTGTTCGCGGAGGTCGCCATTATTGCCACCGACATCGCGGAGGTGGTGGGAACCGCCATCGGCCTCAATCTGCTGTTTGGCATCCCGCTGGAACTGGGCGTTCTGATCACCGCGCTGGACGTTTTCCTGATCCTGTGGCTGCAGCGCCTCGGCTTCCGCTACATCGAGGCCTTCATCATCGCGCTGCTGGCCGTCATCTTCGCCTGCTTCTTCGTGCAGATCGCGCTGGCCGATCCCGATTGGGGGCAGGTGATCCGCGGCTTCGCGCCGACGGTGGAGGTCGTGAGCAATCCGGCCATGCTCTATCTGGCGCTCGGCATCATCGGCGCCACCGTCATGCCGCATAATCTCTATCTGCACTCGGGCATCGTGCAGACGCGCGCCTATGGCGACAGCCTGCCCGAGAAGCGCGAGGCGCTGACATTCGCCACATGGGATTCCACCGTGGCGCTGATGTTCGCGCTTCTCGTCAATGCCTCGATCCTGATCCTCGCTGCCGCCACCTTCCACGCCTCGGGCCAGAGCACGGTGGCCGAGATCGGCGAGGCGCATGCCATGCTGGCACCGCTGGTGGGCTCGCTGCTGGCACCCAAGCTGTTCGCCATCGCGCTGCTGTGCTGCGGGCTCAATTCCACCGTCACAGCCACCATGGCGGGGCAGATCGTGATGGAGGGCTTCCTCGACATCAGGCTGGCCGCGTGGCTGCGGCGGCTGATCACGCGCATCGTCGCCATCGTGCCGGCAGCGGGGGTGACGCTGTTCTATGGCGCGGAAGGCACAGGCATGCTGCTGATCCTGAGCCAGGTGGTGCTTGCCTTCCAGCTGCCCTTCGCCATCGTGCCGCTCGTCATGTTCACGCGCGACAAGGCCAAGATGGGAGGCCTTGTGTCGCCCTTATGGCTGACGCTTGTCGCCGCCGTCATTGCCGCCATCATCATCGCGCTCAACGCCAAGCTGCTGTCTGACATCTTCCTCGGCTGAGGCTTCGAGGAAGGCTTGAAGCGCTGCCTGACATTCATCCGGCGCGTCTTCCCACAGGAAGTGTCCGCACGCGGGAATGCGCGTGACGCCGGCTTTGGGAAACAGCCTGAGCCAGTGGGCAAGCTCGCGGTCGCGGAAGGCGATGTCGCGCTCCGGCCAGATGAAGTGGACCGGGCCCCTGAACCCGGCCACGCCGCGTTCCAGTTCCGCCAGCCAGCCCCCTGCGCCGGTGATCTGTGCCGGGAAGACATGCAGCGGCGTGCGGTCACGGCCGTTGGCGAAGGGGGCGCGATAGGCATGCATTTCAGCGGCGGTGAGCTTGCGCCGCCGCATTGAACTGGGCATCACCAGGTTCACGAACAGCAAAAATCGTTCCGATCCGAACCGGCCGATCGGGCCCCCCATCAGCTTCGAGAACCATTCAAAATGAAAGTCGCCATTCACCGGCCAGCACCATGTGTTGCCGAGGCAGAGCCGCGTGATGCGGCCTTGCGTCTTGAGCATGGCCGACAGGCCGACGGGGCCGCCCCAATCATGCGCGATCAAGGTGGCGTCGCGGAGATCCAGCGCGTCGAGGAGACCCGCTACCAGCCGGGCGTGCTCCTCCGGCGTGAAGGCGAAACCCTGCGGCGGCTCCGACAGGCCGAAGCCTGCCAGATCGACCGCCACGCAACGAAAGCGCGGCGCGAAGGCTGTGATAAGCCGACGGTACAGGAAGGACCAGGCCGGATTTCCATGCAGCATCAGCAATACAGGGCCGCTGCCTTCATCCGCGTAGTGAATCCGTGCACCACCGACGCTCAGAAAATGGCTGGCGAATGGATACGCGCCTGCGGCGAGGCCGAAGCGGCGTTCAGCCTCGCCCGGTAAAGCGTCAGTCATCGCTCTTGTCCTTTCCGGCGAAGGCAATCGCCTGTTCGATGAGGTTCAGGTGCCGGGGCAGGGCGGGCCCCGCGATCTCGATCCATTCGCGCATGGCGGCCTTTCCATAAGGGCGGAAAGGTGTGGCCGCGCCTCTCGCGATGGCCTGCGAGGCGACTTCCGCCGGAACCTTGAGGCCGATGTTGGGGCCGAAGACACAGCCGATCATGCGCCGCCCGAGAAACAGTGCTGGCGAACCGAACATGCTACCGCGCCGCACATCGGGGTTGCGCAGAGCCGCCTCCGCCAGCAGCGCCTCGAACAGGGCCCTGTCATGGTTGGGCGTTGGCCCGGGTTTTCCGCCGCGGGCCATGGCTCAGGCGGCGCGCAGCAGATAGGAGGTGAGGCACTGGCCGAGCAGCTTGCCCCATCCCGCATTGAAGCTTGCGCGGGTGTCTTCCGAGATGTTGCCGATGGCCTGATGCGACAGGATGAGGCGGCAGCCCCCACCCGTCAGGTCCTGAAGGTCGAAGTGCACGCGCCCGGCGACAGCGCCGCGCACGGCGAAGCGGCCTGAGAAATAGAGCCTGTCGGGCTGGCGCACTTCCTCCAGCGTGCCCCAGATCACCTCATGGCCATCGGCGGCGCGTTCCACGAGGCTGGCACCGACCCTTGGCTCCAGCGTGAGGCTGCTGCCGGGGTTGGTCTGGCGCATGATCCACCAGTTCTGCACATCGCGGGTCAGCGCGTTGAAAACCATGTCCGGGCTGGCGCTCAGATCGGTTTCCTGGCGGATGTCGAGGCCAAGCGGAAGATTGGGCAACATGTCGGGTTCCTCTTTCAGATGTTGGTCAAGGCGGGCGAGCCGGTCCGCCCAATCGGCTTGCAGGGGGGTGAGCCAGCGGATGGCCGCACCATTCAGAAATGTGGCGTTCAGATAGGTCCATTCCTCCGTCCCGCGCCGCTCGACCGAGATCAGGCCACTGGCGCGCAGCACCTCCAGATGTGTCAGCAGGCTGAGGCGCGAACCGCCATTCTGCTCGCAAAGCGTGTCAATCCTTGCCGGATGCTCGCGTAGCTGGTCGATGATGGCGCGCCGCATCGGGTGGGCGAGCATTCTCGACAACCAGTCAGGCGTTTCCGGCATTACTCCGACTCAAAATAGAGATTTATACACGTATAGCACGTAATATCACTTGAATTAACAGACTGTTCTTGGTGCGGTTGAGTTTTCAGGTCCGGCTGTGACTGGCATGCAAGATTCGGGGCTGCCGGAGCTGCCGAAATGCGCTAGGAAACACCCATGGCAAACCGCCGGAAACTGTTCGTAGCCCTCGGGGCGATTGCCCTTGCCGCCGCCGGCGCGGGCTGGTTGCTGAGCGAGCCCCGGCCCATTGCGGCGGCCTCCTTACCGGCCCATACGCCGGACATCGCCAATGGCAAGAACCTCTATAACGCGGCGGGCTGCTTTTCCTGCCACAAGCCAGGTCCGGAGCTGAAGGGCGTCGATCCAACGCTGCCGGCCGGTGGTGCGCCGTTCAGGACGCCGATTGGCACCTTCTATCCGCCCAACCTGACGCCTGACCCGGAGACCGGCATCGGCAAGTGGACGGATGCCGCATTCGTCAATGCCGTTCAGCATGGCGTCTCGCCCGAGGGCGAGAACCTCATTCCGGCCTTCCCCTACGCCTCCTATGCAAAGATGAAGGTGGGAGACGTCCTCGACATCAAGGCCTATCTCGATACGCTGCCGCCGGTGACCGCCCCGGACAAGCCCGCCGATATCCCTGCGCCCTGGCTGCTGCGCCGCGGTGTTGGGCTGTGGAAGCACATGGGCCTCGACACCACGGCCTGGACGCCGGACCCCGCCCAGACGGAGAGCTGGAACCGCGGGTCCTACCTGGTCAATGGGGCGGGGCATTGCGGCGAGTGCCACACCCCGCGCAATGCCCTGATGGTGCCGGATGCCGGCCGGGCGCTGGCCGGTGGCCCGCACCCGGAAGGGCAGGGCAAGGTGCCCTCGCTGCGCGATCTGATCGGCCGGGGCAAATACAAGGATGCCGGTGACCTTGCCACCGCCCTCGCCAATGGCGAGTTGCTGGGTTACGAAAATCTCTCGTCAGGCGGCATGGGCGCGGTGCAGACCAACCTTTCCAAGCTGCCCGAAAGCGATGTCAGGGCGATCGCAGACTATCTCGTCAGCCTCAAATAGGAGCGTGAGAAGCCGCTCCCGGCATCTTGCAGACTCCCTGTCCCTCCCTTAGAGCAAAATGATGTTTGATTGACCTACACTCGGGTTTCCCTCCCCCTTGTGGGGAGGGATCAAGGGTGGGGGTCGCTCCGCCCTTTGATCTTTTTGCCATGAGAGCCGATTGGTCAAACATCATCCAACCCCCACCCCGGCCCTCCCCACAAGGGGGAGGGGGAATGAGGCGGGTACGTCCAAACAGATAATGCTCTAGAGACCCGCCATGCAAGACCGTATCCTCATCATCGACTTCGGCTCCCAGGTCACCCAGCTCATCGCCCGGCGCATCCGCGAGGCGGGGGTCTATTCGGAGATCGTCCCCTTCCAGTCTGCCGACAAGGCGCTCGACTGGCCGGGCCTCAAGGGCATCATCCTGTCGGGCGGCCCGGCCTCGGTGCATGAGGGCGGCAGCCCCCGCGCGCCGGAACGGG
>JBIIGF010000195.1:0-4802 GCA_044236665.1 Aestuariivirga sp.
AGGTGCGACGCTCAGGGTCGATGGCCGCAACTTCACCATGCAGGGCTATGAGAACGGCTATTTCCTCGGCGGCTCGCTGTTCGACAACGTGACGAAAGACATGAAGATCTACAAGGAAGAGATCTTCGGCCCGGTTCTCTCGGTCGTGCGCGCCAAGACCTATGACGAGGGCCTGACGCTGGTGAACGACCATGAATATGGCAATGGCACCGCGATCTTCACGCGTGACGGCGACACGGCGCGTGACTTCGCCTCGCGCTGCCAGATCGGCATGGTCGGCATCAACGTGCCGATCCCTGTGCCGCTGGCCTATCACACCTTCGGCGGCTGGAAGCGGTCCTCCTTCGGCGACCTCAACCAGCATGGTCCGGATTCGATCCGCTTCTACACCAAGACCAAGACGGTGACGGCGCGCTGGCCGTCGGGCATCAAGGAAGGCGCGCAGTTCTCCATCCCGACCATGCGCTGACATGACGGGGAGGCGGTAACCCCGCCTCCCGTTACAGTCCCACCATGATGAACGAAACACCGCTGCCCATCGGCTATCATCCACTGTCGCCCGGCCATCTGGCCAATGTCGTCACCTGCCTCGAGATGACGGAAAAGCCCGCGCTGCGCCCAGCACCCGCCATCGAAGGCCTGACGCTCGAGCGCCTGACCGGCGGCGACACGGCGCGCTTCCGCGCCCTGTTCCGCGGGATCGGCGAGGACATCATGTGGTTCTCCCGCCTCATCATGGCCGAGGAGAAACTCGCTGGCATCATCGGCGATCCCAATGTCCATTGCCATGCGCTGGTGCAGGGCGGCCAGGATATCGGCCTCCTTGAACTCGACTTCCGTGAGGCGGGCCAGTGCGAACTCTCGTTCTTCGGCCTTGTTCCCTCCACCGTCGGCTCCGGCACCGGCCGCTACCTGATGAACGCAGCGCTGACACGGGCCTGGGAACAGCCGATTGCGCGCCTCTGGGTCCACACCTGCAGCTTCGATCACCCCAATGCACTGAGCTTCTACCAGCGCTCCGGCTTCAAGCCCTATGCGGTGATGGTGGAAGTCCATGAGGACCCGCGCCTGACCGGCCACCTGCCGAAACATGCCAGCCCCAATGTGCCGCTGATCGAGGGATAAGGCCCAGGTCTCACCATTGCGTGGCTTGACCCGGCGATCCTCTCCGGAGCTGAACTCCATCGGATTGGCGCTTTGCTAACCAGTTTCCGTTAGCTTTCCTGCCATGTCCGATTTCGCCACCCGCTTTGCACCGGATGCCGCCGCCGTGGCCCAGGCCTGGCTTTCAAGCCTCAGGACCGAGCGGCGGATGTCGCCGAAGACGCTTGAGGCCTATGCGCGTGATCTCGGCCAGTTCGCATCCTTCATGATGGACCATCTGGGCGAGCCGCCGGGCAATGAGGCTCTGGCTGCACTCACGGTGTCCGATTTCCGTGCCTTTCTCGCGCGCCGGCGGCGTGACGGCGCCGAAAGCCGCACCCTGGCGCGGCAACTGTCCAGCCTGCGGTCCTTCTACCGCTTTGCCGAGCGCAAGGGCCTGTTCCGTAATGCAGCGCTCTCGGCCCTGCGCGCGCCCAAACTGCCCCATGCGGTGCCAAAGCCCTTGTCCGTAGCGGCCGCAGGCCGCCTGACCCGGGCCGATGCGCTGAGCACGGATGAAACGCCCCGCTGGGTGCTGGCACGTGACGAAGCGGTTCTGACGCTGCTCTATGCCTGCGGCCTGCGCATCTCCGAAGCCCTCGCGCTCACCCCCGGCCAGGCCGAGGGCGAAGTGCTCACCATCACCGGCAAGGGCAACAAGACGCGCATCGTGCCGCTGTTGCCAGTGGCGCAGACGGCGGTCGCGCAATACCGCGAACTCTGCCCCTTTGCGCTTTCACCGAAGGAGCCGATGTTCCGGGGCGTGAAGGGCGGCCCGCTCAATGCCCGGCTGATCCAGTTGCTGATTGCAAGGCTGCGCGGCGCGCTGGGGTTGCCGGAAACCGCAACGCCCCACGCGCTCCGCCATTCCTTCGCCACGCATCTGCTCGCCAACGGGGCAGACCTCCGCGTCATCCAGGAGTTGCTGGGCCATGCCAGCCTGTCGACCACCCAGGTCTACACCGAGGTGAACCGCGCCCACCTGCTCGAACAATACCGCAAGGCACACCCGCGCGCCTGAGCGGTGGAACAACGTGCGGCGGCAGGTTACAAATCAAGATCAGTCAATCCGGGGCCTGCCTGACCATGCCTGTGATCCGCCATGTTGCGTCCGATACCGTTCTTCCCAAACAAGCCGCCGTCTGCGTGATTGGCGGCGGTGTGGCGGGTGTTACGACGGCGCTTGAACTTGCCGAGCGTGGCATCGACGTGGTGCTGCTGGAAAAGGGCGAGATCGCCGCCGAGCAATCCAGCCGGAACTGGGGCTGGTGCCGCCAGATGGGGCGCGATGCGCGCGAGATTCCGCTGATCCAGATTTCGCTCGGCCTGTGGGATGGGATGAATGCGCGCGTCGGGGGAGACACCGGCTTCACCCGCTGCGGCATCCTCTATCTCTGCGAGAACGAGGCGCAACTCGCGGCCAAGAATGATTGGTACGAGAAGAACGCGAAGCCCGCGGGCCTCGCCAGCCGCATGATCGGTGCCGATGAGGCGAATGACCTGCAGCCGGGCTGCACCAGGCCGTGGAAGGGCGCGCTCTACACGCCCAATGATGCCCGCGCCGAACCCTTCATCGCCGTGCCGCTGATGGCGGAAGCGCTACGGCACAAGGGCGGCAAGGTCTTCACCAACTGCGCAGTGCGCGGGCTGGAGACGAAAGCCGGCCGCATCGCGGCGGTGGTGACGGAGAAGGGTACAATCGCCTGTGACACGGTGGTGCTGGCGGGTGGCGCATGGTCCCGCCGCTTCTGCACCAACTTAGGCATCGCGTTGCCGCAGCTCACCGTGGTCAATTCCGTGATGCGCACCGAGCCTCTCGACACGGGGCTGACGCGCACCTGCTCCGGCGGGCACTTCACCTTCCGCAAGCGCATGGATGGCGGCTACACCGTTACCCACAATCACTTCTCGGTCGCTGACATCGTGCCGGATTCCTTCCGCCTGCTCCGCGCGTTCCTGCCGGCCCTCATGCTCGACTGGCAGGGCCTTCGCCTGCGCGTGGGGCGTCGCTTCATCGATGAGGCGAAGCTCAAGCGCAGATGGGCGCTCGATGAGGTCTCACCCTTCGAGGAGGTGCGCATCCTCGATCCGGAGCCGGTGCAGGATATTCTGGATGATGCTGAGAGACACCTGAAGGAGTACTATCCGGTCTTCAAGCCGATGAAGATCGCCGAGCGTTGGGCTGGCTGCATCGACGCCGTGCCGGACGCTGTGCCGGTCATCTCGAAGGTCGATAAGCTGGAGGGCTTCCACCTCTGTACCGGTTTCTCCGGACACGGTTTCGGACTTGGGCCCGGTGCGGGCAAGCTGATGGCGGAAATCGTGACAGGCGAGACGCCCTGCGTTGATCCGACCCCCTTCCGCTATGGGCGGTTCTTCGACGGGAGCAATCCACGGCCGACGACGGGGCTGTAAGTAATCCTCTCTCACCCGCGTCCTCTCATCGTCGCCGGGCTTGACCCGGCGATCCTTTTGGTCGCCGCGAAAAAAAAGATGGCCGGGTCGAGCCCGGCCATGATGAGTTTGGAGGATTGTATTTCTACGAATGGATCGCGCGGCCAGCAACGGCAAGTGCGGCTTCCTTCACGGCCTCCGACAGGGTCGGGTGGGCGTGGCAGGTGCGGGCGAGGTCTTCCGCTGAACCGCCGAATTCCATCAGCACGGCGGCTTCATGGATCAGTTCTCCCGCCATGGGGCCGACGATGTGGACGCCCAGCACCTTGTCGGTCTTGGCATCGGCCAGCACCTTCACGAAACCGTCCGTCGTCTGGTTGGCCTTGGCGCGGCCATTGGCGAGGAACAGGAACTTGCCGGCCTTGTAGTCGATGCCGGCAGCCTTCAGCTCTTCTTCCGTCTGGCCCACGGCGGCGACTTCCGGGTTCGTGTAAACGACGCCGGGAATGACACCATAATTCACATGGCCCGCCTGACCGGCAAGAATCTCGGCAAGTGCTATGCCCTCGTCTTCCGCCTTGTGGGCGAGCATCGGGCCCTTGATGACATCGCCGATGGCATAGATGCCGGGAACATTGGTGGCGTAATGCGCGTCAACCTCGATGCGGCCGCGGGCATCCTTCACCACCCCGGCGCTTTCAAGGCCAAGACCCTCCGTATACGGAACGCGGCCCACGGCCACCAGCACGACATCGGCCTCGATCTGCTCAGCGGCACCGCCCGCAGCCGGTTCCACCGTGAGCGTCACCTTGTTCTTGGCGGACACAGCCCCCGTGACCTTGGAGGAGAGCTTGAAGCTGAAGCCCTGCTTCTGCAGCATGCGCTGGAAATTCTTCGCCACATCGGCATCCATGCCGGGCAGGATGCGGTCGAGATATTCGATCACCGTCACCTTGGCGCCGAGGCGGGCATAGACGGAGCCAAGCTCGAGGCCGATGACCCCTGCGCCAATGACAGCGAGATGAGCGGGAACCTCCTTCAGCTCGAGAGCGCCCGTCGACGAGACGATGTGCTTCTCGTCAATCTCGATGCCCTTGAGCTTCGCCACATCCGAACCGGTGGCGATGATGATGGACTTCGTTTCGATCACCTCGTCACCGACGGTGACCTTGCCGGGGCCTGCGATCTTGCCTGTGCCGCGGTACACCGTGACCTTGTTCTTCTTGAACAGGAAGTCGATACCCTTGGTGTTGCCGTCGATCGCT
>JBIIGF010000196.1:0-4801 GCA_044236665.1 Aestuariivirga sp.
TGATCGGCCAGCCACTGGGTCGATACGATGTCGTTGCTCATTGGAACACCACCCTGATTCGCCGGTTGATCTTGCCCTTGTTCTCGATCTTGGCCACTGCCACGGGGCCGATGGCGGCGGTGGATTTCAGATGTGTGCCGCCGCAGGGCTGCAGGTCGACCTTGCCGTCATCGCCGATCATCACGAGGCGGACGCGGCCCGTTCCCACCGGCGGCTTCACCGACATGGTGCGGATCAGGTGCTGGTTTGCCGCCATCTCCTCATCCGTGATCCACCGGAACGTGACCGGATGATCCTCGGCGACCAGTCGGTTGAGCGTGGCGGAAAGCTCCGCCTTGTCCGGGATCTGGCCCTCGGGAATGTCGAAGTCGATGCGGCCGCCATCCTCGTTGATGGCCCCGCCCGTGACCGGAAAGGGCACGGAGGCGCAGAGCAGGTGCATGAGCGTGTGCGCACGCATGTTGCGGTAACGGTTCGCCCAGTCGAGTTCGAGGGTTACCCGGGCACCCACCGGCGGCAGTGGCTGGCCATTATCGGGCACATGCACCACATCCTTCACTTCATCGTAAACGGTGGTGGCGATGGTGATGGTATTGCCATCCCAGAGCATGCGGGCCTTGTCGCCCGGCTGGCCGCCGGCTGTCGCGTAGCACACCGTCTGATCGAGCAGGATGCCGCCCTTGTCGTTGATGCCCGTTACCACCGCGTCGCATGCGGGGAGATAGGCGTCGTCGCGGAACAGCAGCGTGGCGCTCACGCAGGGACCTCTTCCGTCACATCCGGCACGTTCGGCACCTTTTCGAGCCAGGCCGGAACCGGCAGGTTCTTTTCGCGCAGGAAGGCGGGGTTGAAGAGCTTGGAGGCATAGCGCGTGCCATAGTCGCACAGGATGGTCACGATGGTGTGGCCGGGACCCAGTTCCTTCGCCAGCCGCATGGCACCCGCAACATTGACGCCCGACGAGCCGCCCATGCACAGGCCCTCATGTTCGAGCAGGTCGAAGGCAATCGGGATCGCCTCCGAATCGGGGATCTGGAAGGCGTCATCCACCACCGCGCCCTCGAGATTGGCGGTGATGCGGCCCTGGCCGATGCCCTCGGTGATGGAGGAGCCCTCGGCCTTCAACTCGCCGTGCTTGTAGTAATTGTAGAGCGCAGCACCCATCGGGTCTGCCAGGGCGATCTTGATGTTCGGATTGCGCGACTTGAGGCCCATGGAGCAGCCCGCCAGCGTGCCGCCGGAGCCCACCGCGGCGACGAAGCCATCCACCGTGCCATCAGTCTGCGCCCAGATCTCCGGTGCCGTGGTTTCGATATGGGCGAGCCGGTTCGCCACATTGTCGAACTGGTTGGCCCAGACCGCCCCCATCGCCTTGGCGAGACGGCCCGAATACTTCACATAGTTGTTCGGGTTCTTGTAGGGGACAGCCGGAACCTCCACGAGTTCCGCGCCAAGCTGGCGCAGCGCGTCCTTCTTCTCCTGCGACTGGGTATTGGGAATGACGATCACCGAGCGGAAGCCCATGGCATTCGCGACAACGGTGAGACCAATGCCGGTGTTGCCGGCCGTACCTTCGACGATGGTGCCGCCCGGCTTCAGTTCGCCGCGCGCGATGGCATCGCGGATGATGAACAGCGCGGCCCTGTCCTTCACCGACTGGCCAGGGTTCATGAACTCGGCCTTGCCCAGAATGGTGCAGCCCGTCAGTTCCGACGCCTTGCGGAGCTTGATGAGCGGGGTGTTGCCGATGGCGGCGATAACGTCTTGCTTGATGTCCATGCCCTAGACATGCCCCAGCGCGGGGGTGTCCGTCAAATCCTGCGGGCCACCACATGAAAAGGGCGCCGGCTGGGAACAACCGGCGCCCCTGTTGTCCTGCGTGATCAGGCAATCAGCACGGCGGGTAGGGGTAGTAGCCGCAGGCCGCCGGGGCCGCATAGTAGGGTGCAGCCGCGGCCGCGCCCACAACAGCGCCCGCCGCAACACCGGCCGCTACGCCAGCCGCCACCGGCGCGCCGTACCAGCCGTAATGGCCGTGCCAGCCGCCGCCGCCGACCGCCCAGCCACGGCCACCGGCCGCGAACCAGTCAATGAATACGGCTGCGGGGCCCTTGAGGCCCTTGAGGTCGCCTTCGAGAACGGAAACGTCAAACGTCAGGGTGCTGCCATCGAGCTTGGGGTTCTTCAGCACGACAACGGCGTCGGTCACGCCGTCCTTCGAGCCGCCCAGAACCGACACGGTGGCGTTCGGCGGATCCTTCGAGAAACTGTCATTGCCGTCGCTCCAGCGCGAGATGAACATCTCGGTGGATTCATGGC
Source organism: Aestuariivirga sp. (assembly GCA_044236665.1). GTDB lineage: Bacteria > Pseudomonadota > Alphaproteobacteria > Rhizobiales > Aestuariivirgaceae > Aestuariivirga. The sequence continues at coordinate 2,320 of JBIIGF010000196.1, forward strand.
CCGCCGCGCGCACCGGACGGTCCGCGAAGACGATGACATTGCCGGTGACGCCGGAGAGCGTCAGCTTGCCCTCGGCCAGCGTGGCGCTGGCAGCGTTGATCACGCCGAGCGAGGCCACAGGCTGCGGGTTGCTCACCTGCCCGACCGTCTTCTGCAGCGGGACATGGGGGTTGGCGGGTTGATCTGCGCTGGCGGCCGTTGCTGCCAGCATCAGGCCGGCGGCCACAAAGGCCGTGCGAGTCAGAGCCTTGAAGTTCATTCGCGATCTCCTTGGTATCTCGTAACGTGGGTATCTCGTATTCGTGTCTGTGCCGCGTTTACTTAGTGCCGTTTGCGGCAACCCAACAGGGTGCGGGGCAACTAAATATCCAAAATGGCCATTTCGCGGCGTTCCGGTCTAGCATCCGCAGTCAAGGAACTCCATCGGATTTGCGGGGCGTGAGGATATGTGCGTGAACCGGCCAGCCCGGCGGAAAGCCATGAGTTTTGCTTGCCGGTGCCGCGTGATTTCGTCGCTTGCCCCGCTGGCTGCATTGATGGTCAACAAACGGTGTCTTTGAAACCAGGGGTCATGATGTTGCGGAGCGTCAGGCGCATTCCTTTCCATACGGGCCCCGCAGCGTGGTCCGAGGTTCTCGGCCCTGGCCCGCAGCGGCCCACACTGGAAGGCGAGGCGGGTTGTGACATCGCCATCGTTGGCGCCGGGTTTGCAGGCCTTTCGGCGGCGCGCCGCCTCGGCGAGATTGCGCCCGGGGCCCGGGTGATCGTTCTGGAGGCCGGCCGGGTGGCGGAGGGGGGTACGGGGCGGAACTCCGGCTTCATGATCGACCTGCCGCATGAACTGACCTCTTCCGACTACGCAGGCGCTGGCGAAACGCGAGACAGGGTTTTGACCCGCCTTAACCGCTTCGCCATCACCTATGCCGAGCAGGCGGTGCGCGACTACGGTATTCCTGAAGGGTGTTTCCAGCGATCCGGCAAGATCAACGGGGCAGCCTCGGCGGTGGGGTTGAGGGCCAATGACAGCTATGCCGCCCATCTGGCGGCGCTCGGCGAACCGCATGAACTGCTCGATGCAAAGGCGATGCGCGGCGTGACGGGATCGGACTATTACCGTGGCGGCCTTTATACGCCCGGCACCGCGATGCTGCAGCCCGCGGGCTATATCCGCGGCCTTGCTGCGGGGCTGGAGCGGGCGGGCGTCACACTCTACGAGAACTCGCCGGTCCTGCGCTTTGAGAGTGGCGCAGCCGGCTGGCGGCTCTCAACCGCGCAGGGCAGCGTCACGGCAGGCAAGGTCATACTCGCCACCAATGGCCACCTCGAAAGCTTCGGCTTCAAGGCCGGCCGCCTCATGCACATCATGCTGAGCGCCTGCATGACAGCCGAGATGGATGAGGCGCAGCTTCGCGCGCTGGGCGGACATGAAAACTGGGGCATCACGCCCTCCGACCCGATGGGCACCACCGTGCGGCGGATCGGACCGGCGCAGGGCGGCAACCGCATCGTCATCCGGCAGGGAAGCTATTACCGCCCGGACATGCAGACGAGCTCCGCCGACCTCGCGCGCCTCGTGCGGCGGATGCGACATAAGTTTGTGGCGCGCTTCCCGTCACTGGCCGCATTGCCCTTTGACTATGCGTGGTCGGGCCATCTGTGCCTCACGAAGAACGCCGTCTCCGTCATGCGCGAACTGGAGCCGGGGCTCTTTGCGGCCTGTGTGCAGAACGGGCTTGGCACAGCGCGCGGCACGCTCACGGGGATCGGCGCGGCCGATCTGGCCTGCGGCGTGGAGAGCGACGTCACCCGCTTCTTCCTCGCGGAGGCTGAACCGAACAAGCTGCCGCCCCACCCCTTCGATACGCTTGGCGCCAATCTGTATATCCGCTTCAAGGAATGGCAGGCGAAGGCGGAATGACGCCCGGAGTGGGCGTCTCGCGCCGGGCCAAAGCCAACTTGCGGCGAAGTCAGCCCGTCAAGTAAGCATCAACCGGCTTCGCACACCGAAATATGCGCATTTCGAGCAAAAATATATGGATCGGAATCAACAGCTTGGACAATAAACTGCCTTGCCGCGGCTCACCGTCAATCAAATCAGAATTGGGCAGGAAAGGACAGAGGATCCATCTCGATGTGCAGTTTTCTTTGCAGGTTGATTTGCTTTCTGATTTTTGTAGTGGTCCACACCGGCGCCGTTTCCGCGACTGAGACTACGGCATCCAATCCGCAAATTGACCAAAGCACGGGTCCTGAAGTGGTCGACGTCGGGATCCATCTCCTGTCCGTTTATGATCTCAGCTATGGCGCGGACTCCTACCTGCTCGATTTCTATATGTGGTTCCGGTGGAAAGGCGACATTGATCCAACCAAGTCGTTCGAGTTTGCGAACATGGTCGACAATTCAGCCGCTACGATTGAAAGGGTCGGCGAGGAGCCTGACATTCTCCCAGATGGTACGAAGTATCAGTTCTTCCGGATTGAG
>JBIIGF010000197.1:0-4792 GCA_044236665.1 Aestuariivirga sp.
CGTCTCGAAGGCGTTGAGGAAGTCGTTGGGGTTGTTGGTGTCGGTCATCTCCGTGAGCACCGCGACCGGATCAACACTGCGGCGGTTGCGGAACAGCTTCGGGTCCACCTTCTGGGGTGTGAGCCGGCCGACCTTCAGGTCAGACGCATAGGCAACGAGGAAGGCGGAATAGAAGAGTTCGACCGCCGCCGCGCCTTCGGGATCATTGGGGTCGATCGTGTCACGCAGTTCGATCAGCGAATCGATCGGGTAGTCGGCGGGGTTCAGGCCGTCATCGCCCGCATCCGCCAGCCGCTGCAGGAACGGGTTCATGCGCCCCGTGCCCACCCAGTACACCGGCGCCTCATGCGCGGTGTAATGTTCGATGAGGGCGGGCCGGATGCGCTCCAGCGGCAGGGGCAGCCGCTCCGGCGCGGCGAGGATCACGTCAATGGCGGCTTCGACCGCCGCAAGATCCGGCACGCGGGTGGATGTCTGCGCCGGGGCCGGGGCACCCAGCCCCACCCACAGCACCACGGCCAGCACCATGCCTGTCGCAGCCCGGATCATCACGGCCCTCACACGTTCAGCAGAAGATATTCGCGTTCCCAGGAACTGATCACGCGGCGGTAATTCTGCATCTCCTCGTATTTCACGTCATTGTAGGCTTCGCAGAACTTCTCGCCCAGCACCTGCTTCAGGGGCTTCGTATAGTTCAGCTTGTCGAGGCTTTCATCGAGGCTGATGGGCAGCGTGTGGGCATAGCGGTAGGCCGAGCCTTCCACCGGATCCGACGGCTTGATGCGCTCCATCATGCCGAGATAGCCGCAGGCGAGCGAGGCCGCGAAGGCCAGATAGGGGTTGGCGTCGGCACCCGGCACACGGTTTTCAACCCGCATGTTGCTGGCATCGGAGGACGGCACGCGCAGCGACACGGTGCGATTGTCCACCGCCCAGTGAACATTGGTCGGCGCATCCGAATCGGGCACCAGCCGGCGGTAGGAATTGACATTGGGCGCGCACAGCGACAGCGCCGCCGCTAGGTAGCGCTGCAGGCCGCCGATGTGATTGTGGAACAGCTTGGACTGCGAGCCGTCCTTGTTGGCGAAGATGTTCTTGCCGGTCTTCGCATCCATCACCGACTGGTGGATATGCATGGAAGAACCCGGCTCGTTCTCATGCGGCTTCGCCATGAAGGTGGCGTACATGTCATGCTTCAGCGCCGCCTGCCGCACCGTGCGCTTGAACAGGAACACCTGATCGGCGAGTTCCAGCGGATCACCATGATTGAAGTTGATCTCGAGCTGCGCCGGGCCGCTTTCATGGCTCAGCGTGTCGACATCAAGTTCCTGCGCCTCGCAATAATCATAGATGTCCTCGACGATCGGGTCGAAGTCGTTGGCGGCGTCGATGCCATAGGCCTGCCCGCCCGGCTCCTTGCGGCCGGACCGGCCCACCGCCGCATCGAGCGGATAGTCGGGATCGAGGTTCTTCTTCACGAGGTAGAACTCAAGCTCGGGCGCCACGATCGGCTTCCAGCCCTTCTCCTTGTAGGCCTGCAGCACGCGCTTCAGCACATGGCGCGGGGAGATCAGCACCGGCTCGTCATCGAGGTGGTAGGCGTCGCAGATCACCTGGGCGGTGGGCTCCGCATACCACGGCACGGAGCGGATCGTGTCCGGGTCCGGCTTCATGTAGATGTCGATGGCGCTGTCCGATACGGCGCGGGTTTCCTGAACGTAACGGCCATTGATGGTGAGGGTGAAGACTTCCTCCGGAATGCGCAACCCGCGCGAGCGGTTGCCGGAGAGAAACTTCTTGGGGGGAAGAATCTTGCCGCGCGCGGTGCCGTTCATGTCAGCGACGAGGCATTCCACCTCGCTGATCTTGTGTTCGTGCAGCCATTCCTCGAAACGCGATTGGGTCATGATCATCCGGATCTGGTTTATCGGATACAGTCTAGCCCGGAAGCTTGACCAAACAAAAGGGGGGCCGCTAAAGCCTGTGCATCATGGCGAAATCAATCTTCGCGCCGACCTATTACCAGGCCACGGCGACCCCCTCCCCCGCCCACCCGCCGCTGATGGGCGACGTGACCGCCGATGTGGTGGTGGTTGGCGCGGGATATACCGGGCTTTCGGCCGCGCTGGAACTGGCGGAAGCGGGCCACCGGGTGGTGGTGCTCGAATCGGAAACGGTCGGCCACGGCGCTTCGGGACGCAACGGCGGCCAGATCTGCACCGGCTTCTCATCGGGCCAGGACAAGATTGCCGCGCAACTGGGCAAGGATGACGCGCGCAAGTGCTTCGCGCTGGCGCAGGAGTCGAAGACGCTGCTCACCGGCCGAATCGCCCGCCACGCCATCGACTGCGACCTGCGCTGGGGCTACCTGCATGTGCTGCCCAAGCCCAACCGGATGGACAGCCTGACAGCGTGGAAGGACGAGTGGGATGAGCTGGGCTACACCGACACCACCATCCTGTCGAAGGCGGACCTCGACGCGAAGCTCGGCACGACCGCCTATCACGGCGCGCTGCGCGAGGGCGGGGCTGGGCATTTCCACCCGCTGAACTATTGCCTGGGCCTGGCGCGCGCCGCAGTAGCCGCGGGCGCCATCATCCACGAGCACTCGCCCGCCATAGAGGTCGACACCGGCTCACGGCCCTTCGTGCGCACAGCGCATGGCAAGGTCACCGCGAAGTTCGTGGTCATCGCCTGCAATGGGTATCTCGGGCGGCTGATCCCGCAGCTCTATGGCCGGGTCATGCCGGTGACGAGCTACATCATCACGACCGAACCCCTCGGCGAGGCCCGGGCCCGCACGCTGATCCGCGATGGCGAGGCGGTGGCAGATACCAACTTCATCGTCGATTACTTCCGCGTGACCAATGACACGCGGATGTTGTTCGGTGGCAGGGCCAGCTATACGACGATGGAGCCATCCAGCATCGCGTCCGCCATGCGCAAGGATATGGTGCGGGTGTTTCCGCAGCTGGAAGGCGTTCAGGTTGATTATGCCTGGGGCGGCTATATTGCCATCACGCACAATCGCATTCCCGCCTGCGGGCGCTTGAGCCCCACGGCCTATTTCGCGCTGGGCTATTCCGGCCAGGGCGTTGCGCTCGCCGGGCTTTACGGCCAACTCATTGCTGAGGCGGTGCGGGGCACGGCGGAACGCTTCGACCTCCTCTCGCGCGTGCGCCACCTTCCTTTCCCCGGCGGACCGGTGCGCATGCCGCTTCTTGCAGCAGCAATGCTCTATTATCGTCTCAAGGATGCAATCAGCTGATGAGCCGGCTCTTCACCCCCGTCACCTATCGTGGCCTCACCCTCAAGAACCGGGTTTTGGTCGCGCCCATGTGCCAGTATTCGGCCCGGCACGGGCTGGCGACTGACTATCATCTCGTTCACTACGGCCGCTTCGCGCTGGGCGGCTTCGGCCTCGTCATCGTGGAGGCAAGCGCCGTCACGCCCGAGGGCCGCATCTCCTATGGCGACATGGGGATCTGGGATGATGCGCAGGTCGCGCCACTGAAGCACATCGCCGATTTCCTGCGGCAGCATGGCGCAGCGGCGGGCATCCAGCTGGCGCATGCCGGGCGCAAAGCCTCCGCCCCGGTACCATGGCGCGGCACGTTCAACGAGACAGACGCGGAACGGCAGGCGCTGGGGTTCGAAAGCTGGACGCCTGTTGCGCCGTCCGCCGAACGGCACATGGCCTCCTACCAGATGCCGGAGGCGCTGGACGAAGCGGGGCTGGCCCGCGTGCTGACCGGCTTCGTGGCCGCAGCGGCGCGCGCCGAGGCAGCGGGCTTTGACATGATCGAGCTTCACTCGGCGCATGGCTATCTGCTGAACCAGTTCCTTTCGCCCATCGCCAATCGGCGGGCCGACCAGTATGGCGGCAGCCTTGAGAACCGCATGCGCTTTCCGCTGGCCGTGGCCAGAGCGGTGCGTGACGCCTGGCCCCGCCACAAGCCCGCCTTCGTGCGCATCTCGGTGACCGACTGGATCGACGGCGGCGTGAGCGTGGAAGACAGCGTGATCTATGCGCGCGAACTGAAAGCGCTCGGCTATGACGTGGTGCACTGCTCATCGGGCGGGTTTGATGGCGCGAAGATTCCCGTTGCGCCTCTCTATCAGGCGCCGCTCTCGGCAGCCGTGCGCAAGGGGGCGGGCATCGCCACGGCGGCTGTCGGCCTGATCACCAGGCCGGAGGAGGCCGAACAGATTCTGGCACAGGGCGAGGCTGACCTGATCGGGCTGGCGCGGCAGGCGCTTGATGACCCAAACTGGGCACTCCACGCGCTGCGCGAACTGGATGGTGGCGACACCTACGGCGCATGGCCGCAACAATCAGGCTATGCCGTGCGCATCAAGGACAAGGCACTGGGCAGGCTGACGTAACCAGCTGCCCGATCGCAGCAGAACACCGCTTGCCCCGTAACGCCGTCATTCCGGCTTGCACCCGAATGACGCAAGGCCGAGGAATAGACAGCGCCGTCTTCACTCGCTCAAGGGTACCGCGCGCGCGCCCTTCTGCCAGGCCTTGAGGCAGAGATATTCCATGACCAGCGAGGCCGCGGCGAGCGATGTGATCTCACCATGGTCATAGGGCGGCGAGACTTCCACCACATCCATGGCGACGAAGTTCACAGCCGTCAGCTTGCGCAGGATCGAGGCCGCCTGATGATAGGTGAGGCCACCGGGAATGGGCGTTCCCGTGCCGGGCGCGGCCGAGGGATCAAGACAGTCGATGTCGAAGGTGAGATAGGCCTTGTTGGTTCCCACCACGGACTTGATGATGTCGGCC
>JBIIGF010000198.1:0-4757 GCA_044236665.1 Aestuariivirga sp.
GTCAGCGCGAGTGTCCCAATGAGGGCCAGTGTGAACAGGGCAGGCTTGCTTTTGCCGACCATAGATTGAACTCGAACTCCATTCCTGTCTGTCTGCCGGTCCCGGCGGGGGTTCACTGCGACCGGATCACTCGGCGCTGACCGTGACGGTATTGCTTCATCGCGCTGATAGCAGGAATAATGCTGCCTTTGGCAAGAGTTCTGAGGCAGGCTTCTGATCGGAGAGCGGCACGGCCCAAGCCTCGCGGCTCAAGGCGGGTTGCGCGAGCCAGAGACCAGGGCATGCCCTTGCATAACCCACAAGGCAGGCGGACAACGAGACAGTCATGCATGAGTTGAGGCGAGCTGGTTCTGAGGCGGAGAGGCTGGGCATCTACCAGTTTCGCTACAAGGTCTTCGCAGAACATCTGGGGCGCGATGATTTGGAAGGCCTCGATCACCAGAGGCGGCTTCTCTCCGATTCGCTGGATCTGAGGTCTGAACACTTCTATGTTGGTGAGCCCGGACGCCCGATTGCCGCGGTGACGGTGTCGCCACTCGACACGGGAGATGTGCCCGCCGAGCTGTCGCGCTTCCTCCAGGTCGAACGGCTCAGCGGGGCGGTTGATGTCGCCCGCATCCGTCTGGTGAACTGGCTTCTGGTCGATCCCGGGCACGCGGGCTCCCCGCTCGTTCCGATGCTGCTCAGTTCCTGCTACGAGCTGCTCCTCGGCGCTGGTGTCGACCTGTTGCTCTCATTCTGCCGGCCGGGGCTCGTGGCCTTCTACGAGCGCTTCGGCCTCGAGCAGTACAGCTATGCAACGCAGGTCAAGGGCATCGGCTTGCGCTGCCCCCTGATGCTTGTCATGCGGGACGGGGACTGGCTGAGGGCGACCCGCTCGCCGCTCCTGCGCATCTTCCTCAAGAGCAAGCGCGAGGAGCGGCCCTGCGACACGCGCCTCAGGCTCGAGCCGATTGTCGACCTGTTCCAGGCAAGTCAGATTCTCGCGAACGACGAACTCTGGATCGAGACCGGCGTAAGGTTCATTGAACGCCCGGTGCCGAGGTTGTTCGACGGACTGGACGAGGCCAGCATACGTCAGGTCATGAAACTCACCAGCGTGATTTCCTGTCAGCCGGGCGAAGTGATGACCCGCAGGGGTGAAACCAGCGACGACATGTTCCTCATCGTGGCGGGCCGCTTCGAAGCCTTCGAGGGCAGCCGTGGGACGCACCGGCAACTGGGCCCTGGCGACCTGTTTGGCGAAATCGAGCATCTCGCCGGGACGCCGCGGACGGAGAGCATCAGGTCCGTGTCGGCGGGCCATGTCGCGGCGCTGAAGGCCGAGGCGATCTTCCTGTGGATGGAGAAGAACCCGGAGCCTGGCGTGAGACTGGCCACCAACCTGGCCAAACTTCTCGCCGGACGGATTGCGGGCCGCTGATCCGGGCGCAGTCACCGGCGGGCCGCGTGGAACAATACGATGCTGCCCAGTGCGGGGCTGTCGCCGGATAGGTTCCGCCAGAGCAGCCGATCAACTTGTGTGAAACTGCGGTCAGGTTCGATCATGGCGGCGGTTGAGCGCAGCTCATTCATCATCATTATAACGACACTGTTTCCGCCTGCAACTTTGACCGGTGGCTGAAGGCATTCAAGCTGCTCACACCTCAGGCGTTCACTGCAAACCATAGACAGGCAAGCTTGAGTGACTTGGGTTCAATCTGCTGCACCGAATGCCGGCACCAAACAGCCAGTACTTGTGATCTCGTTTGGTTGAGTGCATCCTGTTTCCGGAATCATGATCTTCAGTCATGAGCTCCGCTCAATTCCTCTGGGTCAAAAGCAAGTGAATTACTTTGTAAAAGCTCCGGTCTTTGCCGCGTTCACTGCCCTCATGTGTGCAGCGCCCACTCACGCGAAAGTTGGCGCGGACAGTGAGTATCGCGTCGTGATAGATGCTGGAAGCAGCGGTTCGAGAATTTATCTCTATCAGGTGAAGGCCGGTTCCTATCCCGACGTCCAGCAGCTGCTGAATTTTAAGGGTATCAAGGGAGACGAAGGAATTGACAGCTTTCTTGATAATGCGGGTGGGGTAAACAAAGATACCGGACCCGAAGGCGTGGGAGAGGTGATCATTGCACCCTTGCTTGAAAAGGCAGCCCCAGTCCTTTCCGAGCGAGGCGTAGATCCAGGTGACGTTACAGTGGATGTCCTCGCGACTGCCGGTATGCGAAGCGCAGTGAAGCCTGTCGGCAGGCATGATCCGGCGGATGTCGAAGCGCTTTATGGGTACATACGGAAATCCATCGAAGCTGCGGGCTTCGGAGTTGGTGAGGTTCGCACCACTGACGGAAGTGCCGAAGAGGGATTGTGGACGTGGATCGACGTCAACGATCGCTACCGGAGCGCTTTCAGCAAGGACAATGCGCCCGTTGGCGTTGTCGAGATGGGCGGATCCTCCCTTCAGATCACCTATCCTGCCATGGCTGCCGCTGATCCCGGCGCAAATGTCTATCCGGTGTCGATCAATGGCAGGTCCCTCAATGTTTTTTCGAAGACCTATCTGGGCCTCGGACAGGATGATGCCCGAAAGGCAATGCGCGCCATGGATCCCCCCGCCGACGGAGGAGCGCGCTGCTTTCCGGCCGGCATGATGATCGATGAGGATCTCGGCGATGTGATCGACGGGATGGAGGTAAAGATAAGGATTCCCGCGGATTATTCGGCGAAGGCCTGTGGTGCATCCTACGCCAGCATACTCAAGGAGCATTTCAGCGCGATCGGAAAGCCGGACGTGGCAGGAAGCGAGGTCCCGTTCTATGGCATCGCAGCGATCCGCTTCGCCTTCGAAGAAATGAGCGCGACACCGCAGATTCCCTCAGCAGCTGGCCTCGCTGAGGCGATCGCAAAGAACTGCGCCACACCGGATGCCGCCAGGAATTTCAACATGAAGAAGAAATTCTCGCAGCAGAGTTGTTCTTCTGCAACCTACGTTTGGGAGTTGCTCTATGGTGCCGAAGGCTTGTTCCATAAGAATACCAGTCAGTTCAAGACAGCGGTCGCCGACCAGATTAGCGTAACCCCTGGGGTAGAGAGTACAATTTCATGGACACGCGGTTACCTTCTCCAGAAGTATGCGAAGTGACCTGAGTTGAACCGGATTTAGTCCCCAGTGAGCAACCGGTATTCACTTCAATCAGATTGTTCTTGCGGCAGATGAGTGCAACATGATCACGCTGGCAATCAGACCCATCAGGCGTCTCAGTCAGTCGAGGCTGAGGCCTAAGTTGCAGGCGGTGGCGGCGGGCAGGGCGTTGATCGCATCGCCTTGAGGACCTGCGAGATGATTACGCTCCATGCTGTGGCTTTTCTTGATGTCGCCGGTGACAGGCTCCAGGCGGTCTTCCAGGGGATGTCGAAGAACGCGGAGCCCGGCGTGAGACCGGCCATCAACCTGGCGAGGCTTCCACACTCACCGGATAAGCCTTCCCGAAGACGGCCGGCCAACTTATGTGTACGCGAGGAGGGGCCGGTCCATGACTGCCATACCAACCGAGAAAGGTGACCCGGTCATTGGCTGTGCCCGGCAGCTGGCGCGTGAGCCCCACCGCTTCCTGCGGGACGTGGCACTCCGTCACGGCGGAATTTGCGCCTTCCGTTCTCTTCACCGCCGCATCGTCGCGGTGGCTGACCCCGAAATCGCCCACGAGCTTCTTGTCACCAAGTGGCAGCGTTTCACGCGGACCGAGCAGAGCCTCAATCTTGGCATCATCGGCCGTGGTCTCCTCGCGCTGCAGGGGGACGAGTGGCTGGAGCGGCGGCGGCTGGCGCAGACGGCCTTCACCAAGAGCGTCCTGAAGGGCGTTGCCCAGGCTTCCGCCGGTGCGACGGCGGCGCTCTCCGTGGCGTGGGACGCCGAGCAGGCGCGCGACGGATCCGTCAGTCTCGAGGGCGGCATGCTGCGCCTGTCGATGGCGGTCATCGCGCGGATGTTGTTGTCATCTGATATTTCGGAGCAGAGTGCGGACCAGATCGGTCAGGCCCTGCGCAGGGGGCTCCAGCTGATCCGCAGGCGAAATACCGCCGTCTGGGCCCCGCCCATGTGGCTTCCAACACCGGGCAATCGCGGGCTCATCGAGGTGCGCGAGCAACTAACCAACTTCATCTCGGAGCATCTCAGCCGGCACCAGGCGGGCGAAGGCCAGGGCGCCGACCTGATCTCGACGCTCAAGGCCGCCTCCGACCCCAGAACTGGCCGGTCGCTCTCGCCCGAGGCCCTGCTCGAGGAAACAAAGACGCTCTTCTTCGCTGGATATGAGACGGCCTCGACAAGCCTCACCTGGGCCCTCTACCTGCTGGCGCGGCACCCAGAGGTGGCGCGTGCCGCTCAGCAGGAGCTGGACAATGTGCTGGGCGGCCGGCCCCCGCAATTCGACGACCTGCCATTGCTGCCCCTCATTCGTGCGATCCTGCAGGAAACGATGCGCCTCTATCCGCCTGTCTACGCGCTCCCGCGCATTGCGAGGGCCGATGACGAGCTTGGCGGCTATGCGATCGCGCGTGGCACGGTCGTCATTGTCTCGATACTCGGCGTCCATGACTGGCCGGTGTGGGGCGAGGATCGTGACAGGTTCCGCCCGGACCGCTTCCTCGCGAGAGAGTGGCCGCGGCGGGCCTTCATGCCCTATGGCGCGGGCCGCCACCTGTGCATCGGGAGTGACTTTGCGAATGTCGAGATGGCCATCGTGCTGGCAGCCATCCTGCAGCGCTACAGCCTT
>JBIIGF010000199.1:0-4753 GCA_044236665.1 Aestuariivirga sp.
GCCGCGTCGAGGTCATGGAAACCGCCCTTCGGGTTCAATGCGTTGTTCTGGAACAGGTCGAAGAGGGCGTTGGCCTTCTCAGTCAGCCACTGGCGGTGATAGGGGCGGGCAGTCCAGGGGGTATCGGTGGTCATGGGCATTCCTGAAGCGGGGGTGAGGTGACGCTTATAGGGTGGTGCTGCGGCTTATTCCACCCGCACCCGTGCGCTGGCCGTCTTTCCCTTGGCATCGATCACCGAAAGCCGCGCAAAGCCCTTCGCGGCGTCCTCCCAGAATGTGTCGCGGCGGAATTCGCCGGTCGCAATCGGCACCCCGTCTGCCAGCCAGGTGAAGGGTGGCGTTCCGCCGAACACCTTGAGGCTGAGTGCGGGCGTCTCGCCCGCAAGTTCGATGCGCGCGCCGTCGGGCGGGAAGGCGATGGCGGGCGGCGCATCGCCTTGCGCGGTGCTGGCCACTTCCGGCAGGGCGTTGGGCCGGAAGCGCTGCAGGGCGGCCGGAAGTTCACCCGTGCGGGCCACCACTGTGCCGGGCGGTGCGGGTGGCAGGGCCTTGCGGGATGGCCCGAGGCGCTGGAACGCCTCGAACAGGATGGGCGCGGCGGCAAGGCGGCCCGCAACACCCGGAACGGCCGCGCCATCGGGCCTTCCCACCCACACCGCGATGGTGCTCGCGCCGTCATAGCCAACGGCCCAGGCGTCACGGTAGCCATAGGAGGTGCCGGTCTTGAAGGCGATCTGGCCGCTCAGGGCATTCTCGGGCGTCGGCGCGCCTTTCAGCACATCGCCGAGCATCCACGCCGCCGTGGGCTCGAACAGGCGCCGCAGCGGCGCGGCCTTGCCGGGAGAGTTGGCTTGCCATTCCAGCGCCACGGGCTCACCGCCGCGCGCCAGTGCCACATAGAGCGCGGCAAGGTCGGTGAGGCGCACGCCAGCCCCGCCCAGCCCCACCGCAAGGCCGGGCCCGGCATTCTTCGGCAGCACCGGCTTCACCCCGGCATTGGCAAGCCGCGCCATCAGCCGGTCCGGGCCCACGGCGTTCAGGATCTGGAGTGCCGGCACATTGAGCGATTGCTGCAGCGCCGCCCGCACCGTCACCGTGCCGTGGAAGGTATCGTCGAAGTTCTCCGGCGCATAGGCGCCATAGCGCACCGCGCGGTCATCGATCAGGGTTTCTGGGTGAACGGCGCCATCCTCGAAGGCCAGGCCGTAGATGAAGGGCTTCAGCGTCGAACCGGGCGAGCGCAGCGCCTGGGCCAGGTCCATCTGCCCGGCGCGGATCGAATCGAAATAGCCCGTGCCGCCGACATGGGCGCGGACGGCACCGGTCTGGTTGTCCACCACCAGAATGGCGGCGGCAACGCCGGAGCCGATGGCAAGGGCCCGCTCGCGCGCCAGCGTTTCAAGCGAAGCCTGAAGCTCATGCGACAGGTTGGTCCGGACCACTGCGCCCGGCGGGGCCTGCCGTGCCAGCCGGTCCGCCACATGGGCGGCCAGCATGGGGAAGGCGCGGCGGCCCGTGGGTGCCTCTTCGAGGCGGGCAGCTGCTGCCTGGTCGGCGTGGATGATGCCATCGCCCGCAAGGCGTCCGATCACCCGGTTGCGCGCTGCTTCGGCCGCCTTGGGGAAGCGGTCCGGCCGCCGCGTTTCGGGGGCCTGCGGCAGCGCCACCAGCAGGGCGCTCTCGGCGGTCGAGAGCCGCTTCGGCTCCTTGCCGAAATAGGTGAGTGACGCGGCGCGCGTGCCTTCCACATTGCCGCCGTAGGGCGCGAGCGACAGGTAAAGGCCGAGGATCTCGTCCTTGCTGAGGTGCTGTTCGATCTGAACGGCGCGGATCATCTCCACCAGCTTGTCGCGCAGGCGGCGCTGCGGCCGGGGCTCCAGCAGGCGCGCCACCTGCATGGTGATCGTCGATCCGCCCGATACGATGCGGCCGTGGCTCAGTGCCTGCCATGCGGCGCGCAGCAGGGCTTTGGGGTCCACCCCGCCATGGCTGAAGAACCGCTTGTCCTCATAGGCGATGAGCAGCGTGAGGAAGCGGGGGTCCACCTCGCGCGGGGTTACCGGAAGCCGCCAGTAGCCATCGCGCGTGATGAAGGGGCGAAGCAGCTTGCCCTCGCGGTCCACCACGAGGGTGGAATAGGTGAGCGCCTCGCCCAGCGGCGCGGGGCCCAGCCGCCGCAGCGTTTCGCTCAGCGTGAAACCCGCGCCATTCACCACCAGCACGGCGAGGAGCAGGCCGGCATAGAGGCGGAGCGGCCACGGGCTGCGTGGCGGTGGCTGCATCAGGGCGCCGTCACCGTCATGGTGCCGGGTGCAGAGCGCGCGTTGATCTCCGGCCGGTACATGTCTTCGACCGTGGCGCCGGGGTGGACGTAGCTTCCCGGCGCAACCGCGCGCACCATGTAGGCCAGCCTGGCGGTGGAGTTGTTGAAGCCCGCCACGAAGCGGTCATCGCGGAACTCGGTATAGCTTGCCCATGTCGTGTCGGTGAGCCACGGCACATTGGCCACGCCACCTGATGAGACGAGCACCGGGTTCTCAATCTCGAAGCCAGCGGGCAGGCGGTCAACGAGCAGGAAGTTGCCATTCTCGGCATCACCCGCCGGCTTCATCACCGAGAGAACGGCGACGAGGCGGGTGTTCTGCTTTACGCTCGCAATGTCAACCGGCTGGCCATCGGGCGTGAAATAGGTCCGTGTGATGGTGAGGCCGTTGCTGGCGACGGGTTCCGGCATGACTGGCGAGCCAGAGACGGCGACGGTCGCCTTCACGGCATCCGGCCCGGCATTGGCCACGCGCACCGCTGCTGCCAGTTCCGCCGCGCCATAGACACGGTTCAACCCGCCATCATGGGGCGTGCCGTTGACATCGAGGCGGATCGCCCGGGCCTGGTCTTCAACGGCGCGCGCCGCCAGCACCATCCACGCCATGTCCTGGGTGGAGGCATAGGCCGAGCGGGCGCGCTCCACCTCGATGGCGCTGATGGCGGTGTTGATGACGTCGGGCTTCGCCTTGGCATCGGTGGCGAGCGCCAGGATGGCAGCGGCATCGCGCAGCACGCTGCCGTAATCGGCCCGGTAGCCGCCGCGGGCCGGTGCCTCCACATCAGTGGCGAGTGCCTGCGTGGCGCTCGCAAAGGCCGCGTCGGCGCGCTCCCTGTCGCCCAGCATGGCGAGGGCTGAGGCAAGTTGCGCGCGGGCCATCGGTGTCCCGAAGTCATTGAGCTTGGTATCGGCCAGATATTTGAGGTCACCCACCGGGGCCCGCCCGGCGCGGGCCAGCACATAGAGCGCATAGGCCATGTCCTGCCCGCCGCCCGCTTCGATGTCAGGCGCGTTACCGACCCGGTTGCGGATATAGTCGAGGCCGTTCACCAGAACGTCTTCCGGCACATCGTAGCCCTTTTCACGAGCGCGGAGCAGGAAGTCGGTGACATAGGCGGAAAGCCACAGATTCGAGTCTTCGCCATAGACCGACCACATGCCGAACGAGCCAGCCCCTGATTGGCGGTTGGCAAGCCGGGTCACCGCCTGCTGCAGGCGCTGGGACAACTCGCCGCCAAGATCCTTCGGGTTCACGCCGAGATCGCTGAGATAGAGCAGCGGCAGGGCGCGGCTCACCGTCTGTTCGGAGCAGCCATAGGGGTAGCGGTCGAGGTCACGGATCAGACCCGCCGCATCGAGTTGCGGCAGCGGCCCGACTGATAGCGCGACGGACCCTGTGCCGGGCACGAGATCCACGAGCAGGTCCTTGTCGAGTGTGAGCGCACCACCATTGGCCATCAGCGTTGCGGTGTTGCGGCGGGTGATGGCGGGGTTCGCCGGTACGACGCCCAGCGCGAATTCCTGGTCGAGCAGGATATCGCCCGGACCTTTGAGCGTGGCGATGATGGACGCCGTGCCGAAGCCCGTGGCGGTGACGGGAATGGTGATGGTGGAGCGCGCGCCGGCGGCGCCCAGCGTCACCTTTTGGATCAGGCTGGTGCCGCTGCTGAGCGGCCCGTCGATCGAGACGCCGAGCGTATAGTCGCCCGCCGGGCCCTCCGTGTTCACCATGTCGAAGCGCAGTTGCGAGCGGTCGCCCACTGCAAGGAAGCGCGGCAAGGTGCCGGACACGACGACCGGATCGCGCACCACCACATCGGCGGAGGCATGGCCCAGCTTCGTGCCCGTCCACGCCACCGCCATCACCCGCACCGTGCCGTTGAAGGCGGGGATTTCAAAGTCCACCGATGCGGTACCATCAGCGCCGACCTTCACGATGCCGGAATAGAGGCTCAAGGGCTTCTGCGCGGGCGGCGGGGCGTTGAAGGCCGCGCCGCCATCGCCACCGGAACGCAGCTTGCCACGTTCGCCCTGCATGCCGTCGATCAGCTGGCCGTAGATGTCGCGCAGTTCGGCGGTCAGCCGCTTCTGGTCGAAATAGAAGTTCTCAGGCGCCGGTGGATTGTAGCGCGTCAGGTTGAGGATGCCGACATCCACCGCGGCGACCGTGATGAAGGCCGCTTCGCCGGCCGGCAGATTGCCGATCTTCACCGGCACGCTCAGTTTCTGGCGCGGCTTCATCATCTCAGGCGGAGAGAGCGCCACATCGAGCGTTCGCCTGGTCCGATCGATGCTGAACCAGGCCAGGCCCATGGCGCGCGTGGGCATGCGCTTGGCCGTCACGTCCATCGGCCTGTAGAGGCTGGCCAGCACATAGGCTCCGGTGCCCCAGCCGGGCTCCACCGTGAAAGGCAGGCTCGTGCCGCCCTC
>JBIIGF010000200.1:0-4745 GCA_044236665.1 Aestuariivirga sp.
CTGCCAGCGCCACCTGAGCCGGAGACACAGATTATCGCATTTCAGGGAATTGGAAATTGCAAAGCCGCTGGCCCTTGCGGCGGGATTACTGGAGCCCGGCGGTGGCCTGGGCGGGCGGCACCAGCACGACACCCTTTGCAGCCTCTGGCGCGCCGGACGCCGCGGGCGGCGCGGCGGCAACGCCCGCCTGTTCGAGCGGAACGATCTTGACCTGCGTGATGCCTTGAGCCGTCAGGCCCACCACCTTGGCGGCACCGAGGCTCAGATCGATGATGCGGCCCTTGACGTGGGGCCCACGGTCATTGATGCGGACGATGACGGACATGCCGTTCTTCAGGTTGGTGACGAGGACGCGGGTGCCGAAAGGCAGTGTGCGGTGAGCGGCGGTATAGCCATGCGGGTCGAAGCGTTCCCCATTGGCGGTGCGCTTGCCATGCCGGTAGTAGGAGGCCTTTCCGGTTTGCGCGGCGGTGGCCGCTTCAGCGATCTGGCCAGCCCCGAACACGAAAAGGCCGACGAAGACGGCAACACGCCATGATTGCATTACGCCACAATTCCTAACCCATTTCAGTTCGGGCGCACCTTAGGGCGATATGCGGCAGGATTGTGACAGCGGCTTACGCTGCGGCAGTCATGCCGTCGAGCGGGATGCTGGGTGGCTTTCCGGCAATGAGATCGGCCGTGATGCGGGCCGCGCCGTGGCTCATGGTCCAACCCATGTGGCCCTGGCCGGTGTTGAACCACAGGTTCTTCAGGCGCGAGGGCCCGAGGATGGGCGTTCCTTCCGGCGTCATGGGGCGCAGGCCTGCCCAGTAACTGGCCTTGCCCCAGTCCGCGCCATCAGGGAACAGCGTCTGCATGGTGGAGAGCATGGTGGCGAAATCCCGCGGGCGGTGGTTGCGCCCATAGCCTGAGAATTCGGCTGTGGCGGTCACCCGAACCCTGTCGCCATAGGGGGCATAGGCCACGAGGGTTTCCTCATCCACGCCGCCGATCGAGGGCGGGTTGTTGCGGCCCGCCATGGGCGCGGTGATGGCATAGCCCTTCACCGGATAGACCGCGAGGTCATGGCCCAGTTCGCGCGCCAGATGCGGGGAATAGATGCCGAGGCAGAGCACGATCACATCCGCCGTCTCGGGGCCCTTGTCGGTCCTGACGGCGGTGATCCGGTCCCCGTCGCGCTCGAAGCCCGTGATGGTGGTGTTGTATTTGAAGGCAACGCCGCGGTCCTTCAGCCAGGCGGCCATGTTCAGCGCGAACATGCGGCAATCGCCGCTTTCATCATCGGGCGCGTAGAGCGCACCGGCGAATTTCTCCTTCACCGGCGCGAGGGCAGGATCGCGCGCGGCAACACCATCGCGGTCCAGCGTTTCAATGCGGCAGCCATTGTCGGTGAGGATGCGGGATTTGGCGGCCGCCGCCTTCAGCGCCGGTTCAGAGCGGTAAAGGTAGAGAAGCCCGCCGCTGCGGCCATCATAGGCGATACCCGTATGCCGGATGGTTTCATGGAAGACACCCAGCGAATAGGTGCAGAGCCTCACCTTGCGGGTGGTGTTCAGCGCCGCGCGCTCGGCCGTGCATTCCCCCCAGAAGCGCCACATCCATTTCCAGAAGCGCGGATCGGTGGAGAACTTGAAGCGCAGGGCCTGGTCTCCCCGCCACAGCGAGCGGAGCAGGATTTTCGGCGCTGCGGGCGAGGACCAGGCATAGGCATGGCCGGGCGCGAACAGGCCCGCATTGGAGAAACTGGTGAAGGCGGCAGGTTCCGCCTCGCGGTCGATCACCGTCACCTCATGGCCGTCCCGGTGCAGTTCATAGGCCGTGGTGATGCCGACAATCCCGGCGCCCAGAACCAGAGCTTTCATGGCCTGCCTCCCCTTGATCTTGTTTTCAGCAATGCTAGCAAGTGTGGATCATGGCTTCCACCACCCATCCACACACCCTTCATTTCGATCACGCGGTTGACAGCTACTGGGAGGTCTCGGGCGATCCGCTGGGGCTTGAAACGCCACCGCTGACCACAGAGGAAAGCTGCGACATCGCCATCATCGGGGCAGGCTATACGGGGCTCTCCGCCGCCCTGGAACTGGCCGAGAGCGGCGTCGATGTGCGCGTGCTTGAAGCGGGCCATGTGGGCTGGGGTGCGTCCGGCCGCAACGGCGGCTTTGCCTGCATGGGATCGCACAAGCTGCCCTATCCGGACATGATCAGGATCTATGGTCTGGAGGCGACACAGGCCTATTACGCCGCCATGCGCGACTCGGTCGCGCTGGTGCGGGACAGGCTGGAGCGCCACGCCATCGATGCCTGGGCCTCGGGCGATGGCGAGGTGACGCTGGCGCATCTGCCATCGCGCGTTGAGGAGTTGCGCGCCGAACAAGCCTTCATGCAGCGCAGCTTCGGCGAGGAAATGGAATTCCTCGGCAAGGAAGAACTGACGGCCCGCGGCCTTGACGGGCCGGGCTTCTTCGCGGGCCTGAAGGCGCGCGTGGGGTTCGGCATCCATCCCTTGAACTATGTACGTGGCCTGGCGCGCGCCGCGGTTGGGGCGGGCGCGAAGATCCACGCGCGGTCACAGCTTGTGCGGTGGGAACAGACGGCAGGCAGCCACCACCTGTTCACCCGCGCGGGCGTACTGAAGGCACGGCAGGTGATCGTGGCCACCAATGGCTACACGCCCGAGGACGTGATGGGGCAACTGGCCGGCAGGCTGCTTCCGGCTCTTTCGAGCGTCATCGTCACGCGGCCCCTGACCGAGGATGAGCGGCGGGCACAGGGCTGGACCTCGCCGCTCATGGCCTTCGATTCCCGCACCCTGCTGCATTACTTCCGGCTGCTGCCCAACGGCCGCTTCCTGTTCGGCGGGCGCGGCGGGACCGATGCCTCAAGCGCGGGCGGAGAGGCCTTCCGCGCTGTCCTGACGCGGTCCTTCCAAACGCTGTTCCCGGCATGGAAGGATGTGGAGATCACCCATTACTGGCGCGGCTTCGTGTGCCTCAGCCATGACCGCGTGCCCTACATCGGCGCGCTCGATGAGCAGAACAGCGTGTGGACCGCCATCGCCTATCACGGCAATGGCGTTGCCATGGGCTCCTGGAGCGGGCGGGCCGTGGCGCGGCTCGCCATAAAGAAAACGGCGCGTGAGGAGCTTCCGCCCGTGCTCACGCGCCGCCTGTCCCGTTTCCCCCTGCCCGCCTTCCGCCCGCTCTATCTGAAGGGCGCCTATCTCTGGTACGGCTGGCAGGATTCGCGCTGAATTACTTGCGCTTCACAGCCTTCTTGACCGGCGCCTTGCGCGAGGTCTTGCGGGCTGACTTGCGCGCCGCAGCGGCCACGCCCTTCGAGGCGGAGCGCTTGCTGGCGGGCTTACGCGACACGGCGGCTTCCACCATGATCTCGACGTCGAGGCCGGGGGCCGCGAGCTTCGATTCGACGGTGGCGCGGGCGGGCGTCTGACCGGGGACGACCCAGGCATCCCAGGCGGCGTTCATTTCCGCGAAGGTCTTGATGTCGGTGAGCCAGATGTTGGCCTTGATGATATCGGTCTTGGAGGAGCCCGCCTTCTTCAGCGTCGCCTCGATCTGGCCGAGAATATCCTTGGTCTGCTCGCCGACCGACTTGCCCGCCGCGGCTTCCGCGACGAAGCCGGCGAGATACACCTTGCCGGCGTGGATCACGGCCGAGCTCATACGCTTGCCGGGTTCAATGCGCTTCAATGTCATGGTTTCCTCCGTAAGACGAAAAATCCTTAGCGGGTTTCCATCACGGCATCAATCACCGCAAGCAACACGCGCGGCAATGTTTCGAAGGCATAGGGCGCGTGCAGCCGCTCCAGCCAGTGGTGATAGTCGCGCCCCCACGGGCCGATATTGATGCAGGGATATCCCGCAGGATCGGGCATGGTGAAACCCGAGCCCCAGATGGGCGTGTTGGCGGCGGCCGCCGAGAGATCGCCCGAGGCTTCGCCGAGGAAGCTCATGTCAGAAATTCCGGGGAAGTAGCGCACCGCGCCGAGCCCATGCGCCGACGCCGACGCCATGATGGCGTCTTCCAGCGCCGGGTTGGACAGCGACACGGCCGGATAGGGAATGGAGCCGAAGCCCAGCACCACCGCAGGGCCGGAGAGGCCCGAAGCGGCCCACACCGCCGCCGTCATGAGCCTCGCACGTTCCGGCAGGTCGAGGCCTTCCTGCCCTGCCACGCGCGAAGCAATCGCTGCCAGTTCGGCAGGCGCGACCCCAGCTGCGAGTTCATGATAGGTGAGAACCGGAATGCTGCGGCCAAGCTTGTGCGCGGCCCGCGCCATTGCGCGGCGCGCCAGCATGAGGGAGATGTCGAGCACTTCGCCCGCCGTGCGCCGGTGCTGCAGCGTATTCCAGTAGAGCCAGCATTGGGCTGGCGTTGTGACATTGTAGCCGCTCTTCAAATCCTTGGCGTGAAGGGCGGTGGGGGGTGCGGCAATCTCCGCCCCGCTGGTTTCGGCAAGCTCGGGGGCCAGTTCAAACTCGCAGAGAAGCTCCGCCGCAAGATAGGCGGCATTCGCCCCATCCTGCGGGTAGCAGGCATGGGCTTCCTTGCCCACGACGAAGGCAGTGAGCAGTTGCTTGCCGATCGAACCCAGCGCCACGACACGGCCCGTTGCCCCATCGCCCTGATCGGAAATCGCATCGAGATTGATGACGAGCGCGATATCGAGGCCATGTTCGGCAGCGATGGCCGACAGCAGCGGTGCCGCGGCACGCGCG
>JBIIGF010000201.1:0-4734 GCA_044236665.1 Aestuariivirga sp.
TGCCTTGTCCTTATGGTGCTGCAGGCGGTCTCGCTTGGCTTCAAGCACGCCTCTGCGATCAACGGAAAACCGATCACATGAGTTATGAACTGATTGCGCTGTCGATGTTCGGCATGATGATGATCATGCTGCTGACCGGCCAGCGCGTCTTCGCGGCGATCGGTTTCGTGGCGTCGGGTGCCGCGCTGCTGCTCTATGGCCAGGGCGCCATCGAAATGCCGTTCAGCCAGGTGTTCAAGCTGTTCAACTGGTTCCCGATGCTGACGCTGCCCCTGTTCATCTACATGGGCTACATCCTGTCGGAGTCGGGAATTGCGGAAGACCTGTACCGCATGTTGCATGTGTGGTTCGGCGGCCTTCGCGGCGGCCTGGCCATCGGCACGATCTTCCTGATGGTGGTGATTTCGGCGATGAACGGCCTGTCGGTCGCTGGCATGGCCATCGGCGCCACCATCGCCCTGCCCGAAATGCTGCGGCGCGGCTACGACAAGGTGATGATCACAGGGGTGGTGCAAGGCGGGTCATCCCTCGGTATCCTGATTCCCCCCAGCGTCGTTCTGGTGCTCTACGGCATGATTGCACGGCAACCGGTCGGGCAATTGTGGCTGGCGGGCGTCATTCCAGGCCTGATCATGGCCGGTATCTTCATTCTCTATATCGCAGTGCGCTGCCGTCTGAACCCGGCGCTGGCCCCAACGGTGCAGGATGAAGAGCTGAACATGCCATTCTCCGAGAAGCTCAGGCTTCTCCGGGCCGGCATCATCCCGTTCCTCATCTTCTTCTTCATGACCGGGCTGTTCGTGTTCGGCTACACCAGCCTGGTCGAAAGCTCTGCGGTGGGTGCCACGGCAGCCACCCTCGCCGCCGCCTTCAAGCGCCGGCTGAACTGGCCGCTGCTGGTCAAGACGGCGCGCCAGACGCTGGAAGTATCGGCCATGTTCCTGTGGCTCATCCTTGCAGCGCTTGCCTTTGGCGCGGTGTTCGACGGGCTGGGCGCGGCCCGCGCGCTGGAAACCATCTTCGTGGGCGATTTGCAACTCGAGCCGTGGATGATCCTCGCGCTGATGATGGCCACCTTCATCATCCTTGGAATCTTCCTCGATGACACGGCGATGCTGGTGATCGTGGCGCCGCTCTACATTCCGCTGGTGAAGAGCCTGGGCTTCGACCTGATCTGGTTCGGTGTCCTCTACACCATCACCTGCCAGATCGCCTACATCACGCCACCCTTCGGATACAATCTCTTCCTGATGCGTTCTCTCGCGCCAAAGGAAGTCACGCTCATCGACATTTACCGCTCCATCTGGCCCTTCGTGATCATGATGGTGGCGGTCATCGTGCTGGTGGCGGTGTTCCCGCAGCTGGCGCTCTGGCTTCCCCAGTATGTTTACCAAAAGTAACTTGACGAACAGGACTGCCCAAAGGAACGATCATCACGACGAAAGAGGAGACTGACGACATGACGATCAAGAAGAAGACGGATCCCGCCAGCGACAAGATCCTTGCCAGCCGCCGTTCGGTTCTGAAGAACATCGGAACCGGCACCGCCGCTCTGGCTGCCGCAACGGTCGCAGCGCCGGCCATCGTGCGCGCCCAGACGCCCATCAAGTGGCGCCTGCAGACCTATTCCGGCGCCCCGCTTGGCGCGCATGTCATCAAACCCCAGATCGATGCCTTCAACGCCGCCGCCAACGGCGAGATGGAGATCGAACTCTACTACGCCGACCAGCTGGTGCCGACGGCCGAGCTGTTCCGCGCCCTGCAGAGCGGCACGCTCGACGCCGTGCAGTCCGACGAGGCGACCATGGCCTCGCCGGTCGATATCTCGGTGTTCGGCGGCTATTTCCCCTTCGCCACCCGCTACAGCCTCGATGTGCCGGCCCTGTTCCGCTACTACGGCCTCAAGGAAATCTGGGAAGAGGCCTATGCCGAGGTCGAGAACGTGACCTGGCTGTCCTGCGGTGCGTGGGACCCCCTGCACATCTTCACCAAGGACCCGATCCGCAGCCTCGCCGACATGAACGGCAAGCGCGTGTTCGGCGTGCCGACGGCCGGCAAGTTCCTCTCGAAATACGGCCTCGTGCCGGTGACCGTGCCGTGGGACAACGTCGAAGTGGCCCTGCAGACCGGCGAACTCGACGGCGTGGCATGGTGCGGCTTCACCGAAGCCTATGAAGTGGGCTGGGCCGATGTGTGCAACTATGCCCTCACCAACAGCGTGACCGGCGCGTGGTTCGGCAGCTACTTCGCCAACACCGCTAGCTGGAACAAGATCCCGCCGCACCTCAAGGAACTGTTCCTGATCACCATCGACCAGTCGCACTACTACCGGGCCGTCTGGTACTGGGGCGGCGAAGCCAAGCTGCGCGTTGAAGGCAACAAGATGGAACTGACCTCGCTGCCCGCCAATGAATGGGCTCAGGTGGTGTCCGACTCGAACGTCTTCTGGGACGAGGTGGCTGCATCGAGCCCGCGCTCGGCAAAGGTGGTTGCGGCCTTCAAGAAATATGCCGAGACCATGGAAAAGGCCGGCTACCCCTATCGCTGAGGCCTCGCCCCGGCAACACGACAGCGAAGCGGCCGGAGAGATCCGGCCGCTTTGCTTTTTCCCCTTCGCCGCGATGTGCTAAGCAGTTTGAAGCCATGGTTCGCCGCCACTACGATCTTCCCTCGCTCAATGCGCTGGCCGCCTTCGAGGCGGCCGCACGGCACCTGAGCCTGACCCGCGCGGCGGCCGAACTCAATGTGACGCCCGGCGCCATCTCCAAGCAGGTGAAGCAGCTGGAGGAGGAGATCGGCCGCCCGCTGTTCCTGCGCCTTCACCGCGCACTCGAACTGACGCCGGAAGGCCATGCCCTGTTTCACAGCCTGAAGGACGCCTTCGAGCGGGTGTCGGGCACCATCCGGCAGGTCGGGCAGATGGGAAGCCCGCGCGCCGTCTCCATCGGTACCACCATGGCCTTTGCGCAATTGTGGCTGATGCCGCGGCTCGGCAGTTTCTGGACGGCGCATCAGGACATCGTGATCGACCACATCATTTCCGACCGGGCACAGGAACTGCAGCGGTCCGATGTCGATCTTCGCATCCGCTATGGCGGCGGTGACTGGCCGGAGGAACACGCGGCCCTGCTGTTCGGCGACCGCATCATGGCCGTTGCATCCCCCACCTTCATCAAGCGCCACCGGGTGAAAAACGCACATGACCTCGCCGCACTGCCGCTGCTGTCGGTCGAGGGCGTGGACTGGACGTGGACGACATGGCCCGATTTCCTCAAGGCTGCCGGCGCCCCGCACCGCAAGCTCACCATGCGGCGCTTCAACAGCTATGTGGTGGCGCTGCAAGCCGCACAGGCGGGCCAGGGCGTGGCGCTCGGCTGGGCCAGCCTGGTGAAGCCGCTCATCGCACAGCGGCGGCTGGCGAAGATCGTTCCGCTTGAGATGACCGCACCCCAGTCCTTCTACCTGACCTGGCCGCGGCGCCAACCGCTGACGCCAGAGGCGGAAATCCTGCGCGGGTGGCTGCTCGCCCACAACAAGTGAGAAAAACTCAATCGACTGGCGCAAATCACTCGCTTGCAAGGACGCCATCGCAGGCGTTCATATGGTGTCATTGACGCAGGAGTTTCCGCCATGACCGACACCTCGACGCCCAGCGCACAGACCTCACCGGCCCAGGCCCGCCGCGGCGGCGGGCGCGAAGGCCGCCGGGCCATGCGCGCGGCGCCCATGGCGTCCTTCCCCACGCTGGTGCGCGAGATCCCGGTCTACAACATCGTGCCGGACGAGGCGGTGGAACTGATCCACGAGGAATCGCTCCGCATCCTGGAAGATGTCGGCTGTGAGTTCCGTGACGACGAGGCGATCGTCATGTGGAAGGCGGCGGGCGCCGATGTGAGGGGCACGCGTGTCCGGATCGACCGCGCCCTGCTGATGGAACTCATCGCCAAGGTTCCCCCAGAATTCACCCTGAATGCGCGCAACCCCGAGCGCACCGTGAAGGTGGGCGGCAAGAACACCATCTTCATTCCCATGTATGGCGCGCCCTATGTGCGCGACCTCGACAACAACCGCCGCTATGGCTCGCTCGAGGATCTCAGCAACTTCCACAAGCTGGCCTACATGTCGCCGAGCATGCACTCGACGAGTTCGATCTGCTGCGAGCCGATGGAGATTCCGGTGCCCAAGCGCCACCTCCACATCATCCACTCCGCACTCACCCATTCGGACAAGCCCTTCATGGGCATCGTCACCGCGAAGGAGCGCGCCGAGGACGTGATGAAGATGGCGGGCATCGTGTTCGGCGATGACTATGTGAAGGACAACACCGTCGTCGTCTCGATCACCAACTGCAACTCACCGCTGGTGTGGGATTCGACCATGCTTGACGCGATGCGCGTCTATGCCCGCCACAACCAGCCGCTCATCCTCGCGCCCTTCGCGCTGTGCGGGGCCTCGACGCCGGCCTCCGCCGTAGGCTCAGTGGCGCAGGTCAATGCCGAGGCGCTGGCGGGTGTTGCCTTCACCCAGTTGATCCGCGCCGGCTCGCCGCAGATCTACGGCCAATTCATGGTGGCGGTGGACATGAAGTCCGGCGCACCCATGGGCGGTACGGCGGAAGCGGCGCAGATGATGTTCCTGATGGGCCAGCTGGCGCGCAAGTACCGCCTGCCATGGCGCACCTCGGGCTTCCATGTCGGCTCGAAGCTCAACGATGCGCAGGCCGGTTATGAATCG
>JBIIGF010000202.1:0-4724 GCA_044236665.1 Aestuariivirga sp.
CGAAGCCTTCCTCGCCGCCTGCCTTGAAGACGCGCTGATTGCTGACGCACTCATCGCCGCCTCCCATGCCCAGGCGCGTGAGATATGGTCGGTGCGCGAGGGCCACCCCATCGAGGCCCTGCCGAACCTGCTGAATTTCGATGTCAGCCTGCCCATCGGCCTGATCGGGGATTATGCCGAAGCCTGCACGGTGGCGCTCAAGGCGCGCTGGCCTGAGGCGCATGTGTCCTTCTATGGTCATGTGGGAGATTCGAACGTGCACATCTGCGTCTCCACGCTCTATGGCCCCGGCGAGGACATGCACAGTGTCGATGACATCGTCTATGGCGTGCTCGGCAACTATGGCGGCTCGATTTCCGCCGAACATGGCATCGGTACGCTGAAACGTCCCTACCTGCACCTCTCGCGCACGCCCGAGGAACTGGCGCTGATGCGCTGCCTCAAGCAGGCACTCGACCCCAAGGGCATCCTCAATCCGGGCAAGGTGATCTGAGATGCTGAACCGCCTCCTCGCATCGCACTGGGCGTTCCGGTTTCTGCTGGCGGTGCCGGCCATTCTGATGCTGCTGGCCTTCTTCCGCCTGCAAAGCTGGGGCCTGCTGATCGACCGCTCCGGCGACTGGGCGGTGCGCATGCTGATCCTCACGCTGGCGGTGACACCGGTCCGCCTCATCATGAAGCAGATGGGGCTTGGCCCGCACTGGCCGATGTGGCTGATGAAGCGCCGCCGCGACCTTGGGCTGGCGGCCTTTCTCTACGCTGCGCTGCATGTCTCAGCCTATCTGATCCGCCAGGCAAACCTGAATGTCGTGCTGTTCGACATGTGGTTCCTCGAATATGCCATGGGCTGGCTCGCCTTCCTCACCATGCTGGTGCTGGCGCTGACGAGCAATGACGAAGCCGTGCACTGGCTCAGCAAATGGTGGAAGCCCATCCAGCGCCTCGCCTATGTCTCCGTCATCGCGGCGGCACTCCACTGGTTCTGGATGCGCCTGGACCACACCGCCGTCTACCTGCACTTCATCCCGCTCGTGCTGCTCGAGGCCTACCGCGTGATGTATAACTTCGCACGGCCTTCAGGGGTGAAGCACTAGAGCAAGATGATGTTTGATTGACCTACGCTCGGGTTTCTGTCCCCCTTGTGGGGAGGGATCAAGGGTGGGGGTCGCTCCGCCCTTTGGTCTTTTGGCCAAGAGAGCCGAGTGGTCAGACATCATCCGACCACCACCCCGGCCCTCCCCACAAGGGGGAGGGGGAATGAGGCGGGTCCGTCAAAACACATCATGCTCTGACGTCAAATGTCCGTCATCCCGGCGATCAGGGACTTACGCCTTCGCATCCTGCAGGATGATCTCCGCGCCCTTCCAGCCCACCATCATGGCGGGTGCGTTGGTGTTGCCGGCGATCAGGTTCGGGAACACCGAGGCATCGCACACACGCAGGCCTTCAATGCCATGTACCCGGAGCCGCGTGTCGACGACCGATGTTGCCGCATCGGGGCCCATGCGGCAGGTGCAGGAATGGTGATAGACCGTGCCGCTGCGCTGACGGAAATCATGGATCATCGCCTCGTCGCTTGTCACATCTGGGCCGGGGCGAAGCTCTTCGGCCATCAGGCTCCTCAGCGGTTCCTGTGCCGCGATGGTGCGCAGGAACTTCACCGCCGCCAGCATCTCGCGCACGTCCTTCTCGGTCGCGTAGGCCGCGAAGCTGATCTTCGGATGCACCAATGGATCTGGCGACTTGATCATCACCTCGCCCGTGCTGGTCGGACGGCAATTCGACAGGCCGAGCGACAGGCCGGAGAACGGATCGGGGTTGAGGATCGGCCGCTCGCCGGGCTTGGGCAAGAGCGTCGAGAAGGCCTGCATGTAAAGCTGCATGTTGGGCCGGTCGAGATCGGGGCTGGTGCGGAAGAAGCCCCCGCCCTGATTGATGCTGAGGGAAAGCGGGCCTTTCCGCGTGAGAAGGTATTGCAGGCCGGCCTTCAGCTTGCCCCACCACGGGCGAAGCTCATCGTTGAGCGTCGGCACCGTCATGCGCCAGGTGTAGTTGATGCCGTGGTGGTCCTGCATGCGCGCGCCGACATTCGGGTTGTCGCGCAGCACCTCCAGGCCCAGCGATTGCAGCAGCCCAGCGGGCCCGATACCGGACAACTGCAGAAGTTGCGGCGAGTTGATGGCACCACCCGCCAGAATGACTTCGCCCGCCTTCGCCTCCAGCGAACGGCCATGCTGCACATAGGCGATGCCCGTGGCGCGATGGCCTTCAAACAGCACGCGGGTGGCGTGCGCACCCGTTTCGACGCGCAGGTTGGCGCGGCCCATCGCCGGGCGCAGGAAGGCGCGCGCCGCCGAAAGCCTCTGCCCATTCCTGATGGTGAACTGGTAAAGCCCCACGCCTTCCTGTTCAGCACCGTTGAAGTCGGCCGTGAACCTAAGCCCTGCCGCCTCCGCCGCCTTGAGATAGGGCGTGCAGAGCGGATGCGCCTGATCGCCGAGGTCCTGGATGTGCAGCGGCCCGCCGCGCCCGCGATAGGCCGGGTCACCCGCCGCGTAATCCTCGATCTTCTTGTAGGCGGGCAGGACGTCTTCCCAGCCCCAGCCGAGATTTCCGGCGGCCTTCCAATCCTCGTAGTCCTGCCGGTGGCCACGGATATAGACCATGGCATTGATGGAGGATGAGCCGCCCAGCACCTTGCCGCGCGGATAGAAGTCGCGCTGGCCGTTCAGGCCCGGATCGGGCTCCGCCTCATACATCCAGTTGACCCTGCGGTCATAGAAGGTCTTGCCGTAGCCCAGGGGCATCTGCACGAAGAATCGGCGGTCATCGCCGCCCGCCTCGAGCAGCAGAACCCGCTTCCTGCCATCGGCAGTGAGCCTGTCCGCCAGCACGCAACCGGCCGAGCCGGCGCCCACGATGATGTAATCGAAATTCTCTGCCACGATAGACCCGAAACTGGTGAGGATGAGCAGCATTTGCGCCCATTCGGGCAAGGGAAACAAGTGTTTCCGCTTCACGCGTGGTTAGAAATTTTCATCGCCCAGCCAAGCGCCAAACTGCTAGAAGCGGCTCACACCGGAAGGGATCATCACATGAAAGTCAAAGACCTCAAAGTCTTCATCGTCGGCAATCCGCCGCCCTCCTGGGGCGGGCGCTATTTTACCTTCGTAAAGCTCACCACCGACAATGGCATCACCGGCATCGGGGAATGCTATGGCGCGGCCTTCGGCCCCAAGGCCATGACGGCGATGATCGAGGACACCTTCCACCGCTACATCGAGGGCATGGACCCGTTCCATCTCGAGTCCATGTGGCGCAAGGTCTATGGCTCGGGCTATTCGCTGCGCCCCGATGTGTCGCTCATGGGTGTGCTCTCAGGCCTCGAGATCGCGCTGTGGGACATCAAGGGCAAGGCGGTGGGCAAGCCGGTCTATGAACTGCTCGGCGGGCGCGTGCATGAGAAGCTTCGCTCCTACACCTATATCTATCCCGACCCGGCCAAGGGCCAGGACTCGACGATCTTCTGGAATGCCGAGCAATCCGCCGAGCGCGCCGCGCATTATGTGAGCCGCGGCTTCACCGGCATCAAGTTCGATCCCGCCGCCCCCTACTCCGCCTTCGACCCGCGCCAGCCCTCGCTCGAGTCGATGGAGTTGTGCGTGAAGTTCTGCAAGCTGATCCGCGAGGCGGTCGGCAACAAGGCCGACCTGCTGTTCGGTACGCATGGGCAGTTCACCACGGCGGGTGCCATCCGCTTCGCAAAGAAGATCGAGCCCTTCGACCCGCTGTGGTTCGAAGAGCCGACACCGCCCGAGAAGCCGGAGGACATGGCGCTGGTGGCGCGTGCGACCTCCATTCCCGTGGCCACGGGCGAGCGCCTCACCACCAAGTATGAATTCGGCCGCGTGCTGGAATGCCGCGCCGCGTCCATCCTGCAGATGGCGCTGGGCCGCGTCGGCGGCCTGATGGAAGCGAAGAAGATCGCCGGCATGGCCGAAACCTATTACGCGCAGATCGCACCCCATCTCTATGCGGGGCCGGTCGAAGGTGTCGCCAACATCCATTACGCGGCATCGCTGCCCAACTTCCTGATCCTCGAATCGATCGAGGAGTGGGGCGGCTTCCATTCACAGATCCTGAAGAAGCCGATCCAGTGGCAGGATGGCTATGTGATCCCGCCGACCGAGCCGGGGCTTGGCATCGAACTCAACGAAGAGGTTGCCGAAGCCCACCCCTACACCGGCACCAACCTTCACCTTGAAATGACCAACCGCCCGCTGCGCAAGGAAGAATAGAACATGCATTATGGTTACATCGGCCTCGGCAATCTCGGCGGCCACCTCGCCCATTCGCTGGTGAAGAAGGGCTACAAGGTCACGGTCTATGACATCGACCCCAAGCTCGCCGAACGCCACCTGAAGGACGGCGCTGAATGGGCCGGTTCACCCGCCGAACTGGCATCGAAGGTGGATGCGGTGTTCACCTGCCTGCCCTCGCCCGTCGTGTCGGAAAAGGTGCTCACCGAAATCCTCACCACGCTGAAGCCCGGCGCCACCTGGATCGAGAATTCCACCAATGGCCGCGACGAGATGATCCGCCTGGCCAAGATGGCGGAAGCCAAGGGCGTGCGCACGCTCGAAGCCCCGGTCACCGGCGGCGTGCATCTCGCGGCACGCGGCGAGATCACCGTTCTGGTGGGCGGCGACAAGGACCTGTTCGAG
>JBIIGF010000203.1:0-4719 GCA_044236665.1 Aestuariivirga sp.
TTCTGCTTCAGGTCGGCCGTCAGCCCGCGCGCCTTCTTGCGGGCCCGGCCCGACAAATCCAGCATCTCGAGGATTTCGGAGACGCGCTTGTCGACCTGATCTTCCGCAATGCCGCGATTGCGCAGCGGGAACGCGAGATTGTCGTAGACCGTCATGGTGTCATAGACGACCGGGAACTGGAACACCTGCGCGATGTTGCGCTGCTCGGTGGACAATTGCGTCACATCCTGGCCGTTGAACAGGATGCGTCCCTCGGACGGGCGGACAAGGCCCGAGATGATGTTGAGCAGCGTGGTCTTGCCGCAGCCCGAAGGGCCGAGCAGAGCATAGGCGCCGCCATCTTCCCAGGCGTGGTTCACCTCGCGCAGCGCATAGTCCTGCGGGCTCTGCGGGTTGGGCCCGTAGGCGTGGCGGATGTGTTCGAGCGTTATTCTTGCCATGGCGCGTTCCTTACACCCCGCCCTGCGTGCCGGCGGGCGCCAGTGCCTGCCCGTCTGCGCCGAACGCCATCAGGTGACGGATGTCGAGATAGACATCCACAGCGAGGCCGGGATCGAGATCGCAGACGCCGTGCGTCAGCATCACCCAGCGCGATGCGCCGTGGCTGACATGCACGAAGCTCTCGGAGCCGGCAATTTCAGACACCAGCGTCTGGACGCCAAGGCGCGGCGCGCCATCGAAGGGTTGGGACAGCGACAGATGGTGAGGCTGGAAGGCCAGCGTCACCGGACCATCGCTGATCGTGGCGAGCTGGGCAGGAACCGGCAGCCGGCTGCCCCCGCCCGCGGCGCCATCGGACAGCGAGAATTCATTGCCGTATTTCATCGCCTCAACCGTATTGAGCGGCGGATCGGCAAAGGTTCTGGCGGTGATCAGGTCCTTCGGGTTGCGGTAGACTGAAATGGTCTTGCCGAACTGGCTGACGCGCCCTTCGTGCAACGTGGCGGTGTTGCCACCCAGCAGCAGGGCTTCGGAAGGTTCGGTTGTCGCGTAAACGAAAATCGTCCCGGTTGCCGAAAAGATCTTTGGCAATTCCTCGCGCAGTTCCTCGCGCAGCTTGTAGTCGAGGTTGGCGAGCGGTTCGTCCAGCAGCACAAGACTCGCCTTCTTCACGATGGCGCGTGCCAGCGCCGTGCGCTGCTGCTGCCCGCCCGAGAGGCTGAGCGGCAAGCGGTCGAGATAGGGGGTAAGCCGCATCAGCTCCGCGGCGCGCCGGACTTCGCTGTCGATCACGGCGGCGTTCTCGCCCGCCACTTTGAGCGGTGAGGCGATGTTGTCGTAGACCGTCATCGAGGGATAGTTGATGAACTGCTGGTAGACCATCGCCACGTTGCGCTTCTGCACCGGGACACCGGCAACATTCTTTCCATCGAAGCGCACTTCGCCGGAACTGGGCTGTTCCAGGCCAGCCATGAGGCGCATCAAGGTTGTCTTGCCGGAGAGCGTGGGCCCCAGAAGCACGTTCAGGCTGCCCTTTTCCAGCTTCAGGCTGGTCGGGTGGATGTGGGTCTGCCCACCTGAAATCTTGCTGACGCCGATCAGTTCAAGCACGGCCCGGCCCCTGCTGACGGGTTGAACGGAGCATCCCGCTGAAGCGTGCAGCCAGAGCCGCGCTCCTGCCTCTCTCAGGACCTCCGAATCTCATGCGATTTGCCCTCCCACGGGAACGATGTGCTTTTTGTCCGCAGAACTTTATGCGAAAAAAAAGGAACGTCAATCGGGAAAATCACGAAGCTTTTTGCGGCGCAATATTGCGCAAATCGAAAAAAAGTGAAATCATGATGGACTATCGGTAATGTTTCGCATCCGGAAGGTTCGACTACTCGGGAATCACGATGAACGTGCTCAGTTTCAGGCAGCAGCAGATACTGGGTCTCGCCCGTCAGAATGGCGGGGTGGCGGTGGAGGAACTTGCCCAGCGCTTCGATGTGACCCCGCAGACCATCCGCAAGGACCTGAACGAATTATGCGATGCCCGCCTTCTGGCCCGCACGCATGGCGGCGCGATGCTGGCCTCGGGCGTCGAGAACCTTGCATATGAAGCCCGCCGCCACATGGCCGCGGCCGAAAAGATGGTCATTGGCCGCCACGCGGCCAGCCTGATCCCGAACAATTGCTCGCTGTTCATGAACATCGGCACGACGACCGAAGAGGTGGCGCGCGCGCTGGTCGAACATGACGGGTTGCTGGTCATTACCAACAACATTCATGTCGCCACCATTCTACTGCCGCGCCCCGGCATCGAGGTGATCCTGGCGGGCGGCATGCTGCGCAAGAGTGACGGTGGCATCGTCGGAGAGGCGGCGGTCGATTTCATCTCGCAGTTCAAGGTGGACCATGCAGTGATCGGCGCATCCGCGATCGACGAGGATGGCGCGATGCTCGACTTCGATTACCGCGAGGTGCGCGTGGCGAAGGCCATCATGCAGAACGCCCGCAACGTCATGCTGGTCGCCGACTCGATGAAGTTCACCCGCACTGCGCCGGTGCGCATCGGTCATCTGTCCGATACCGATGTGTTCGTCACCGACAATACGCCGCCGGAACCGGTGGTGGCCTGCTGCAAGGATCATGGTGTGCGGCTTGAAATCGCGCATGGAGAGGCTGGAAACGACAATGCTGCGGAAGATGCTGAATGATGTATGACCTGTTCGTGATCGGTGGCGGGGTGAATGGCTGTGGCATCGCGCGCGATGCGTCGGGCCGTGGCCTCAAGGTGTTTCTGGCGGAGCAGGGCGATCTCGCCTCCGGCACGTCGAGTGCCTCGACCAAGCTCATCCACGGCGGCCTGCGCTATCTGGAACACTATGAGTTCCGGCTGGTGCGCGAGGCGCTGATCGAGCGTGAGGTGCTGCTCAACGCCGCGCCCCACATCATCTGGCCGCTGCGCTTCGTGCTGCCCCATCACAAGGGGCTCCGCCCCTGGCCGGTGCTGCGGCTGGGCCTGTTCCTCTATGATCACCTGGGCGGCCGCAAGATCCTGCCGGGCACGCGCAGCGTGAACCTCAGGACGGATGTGACGGGAAAGCCGCTCAAGGACAGCTACACCCGGGGCTATGAGTATTCCGACTGCTGGGTGGAAGACTCCCGCCTTGTGGTGCTGAACGCCCGCGACGCCGCGGCGAGGGGTGCTGTCATCCGGACACGGACGAAATGCCTCTCCGCCCGGCGCATCGAAGGCGGCTGGGAGCTTACCGTTGCGGGTGAAGATGGCCGCGAGGAAAAAGTACGCGCCCGGATGCTGGTCAATGCCGGTGGGCCGTGGGTGAGCGAGGTGCTGGGTGCCGTGGTGGGCCGCAACGATCCGGACAGGATCCGCATGGTGAAGGGCAGCCACCTGGTGGTGGACAAGCTCTACGACCATGACCGCTGCTATATCTTCCAGAATGCCGATGGCCGTATCTGCTTCGCCATCCCCTACGAGAAGGACTTCACCCTCATCGGCACCACCGACGAGGATCACAAGGGCGACCCCGGAAAGCCTGAGATTTCGCAGGCCGAGACGGATTACCTCCTGGGCGCCGTCAGTGAGTATTTCCGCAAGCCCGTGACGCGCGATCACATCCGCTGGGCCTATTCGGGCATTCGCCCGCTTTATGATGATGGTGCCTCCAAGGCCCAGGAAGCGACGCGCGATTATGTGCTGAAGCTCGACCAGCCCGAAGGCGGCGCGCCGCTTCTTTCGGTGTTCGGCGGCAAGATCACCACCTTCCGCAAGCTGGCGGAATCCGCCATGGAAAAGATCGGGCCATTCTTCCCGCAGATGGGAAAGCCGTGGACGCATGATGCCGCGCTGCCGGGTGGCGATTTCGGCCACGACGAGGTCGAGCAGCGGATTGCGGCCCTGTCCCGGAAGTTCCCCTTCCTCGAACCCGCCAATGCGCGGCGCATCTTCCTTGCCTATGGCACGGAGGCGGACGCGATGCTGCAGGGCGCACGCAGCGCCTCCGACCTCGGCCCCAGCTTCGGGCCCTTGAGCGCGCGCGAGGTGGAATGGCTCCGTGAAAAGGAATGGGCCGTCAGCGCCGATGACATTCTCTGGCGGCGCTCCAAGCTCGGCCTCCACATGAGCCGGGATCAACAGGACGCACTCAGGGCCTATATGGCGGATGCCGGGTCCATGCACGCGCACAGGCAAGCGGGGGAATAAACATCATGCCGGATTTCATTCTTGCCATCGACCAGGGCACAACCTCATCGCGGGCCATCGTCTTCGACACCACGCTGAAGCCGAAGGGCGTGGGCCAGAAGGAATTCCGGCAGTATTTTCCGAAGTCCGGCTGGGTGGAGCATGATGCCGAGGAGATCTGGGCCTCGGTGCTTGGCGTCTGCCGCAGCGCGCTGAAGAAGGCAAAGGCCAGGGCGCAGTCGGTGCGCGCCATCGGCATCACCAACCAGCGCGAGACGGTGGTGATCTGGAACCGCCGCACGGGAAAGCCGATCCACAAGGCCATCGTCTGGCAGGACCGGCGCACCGCCGGGTTCTGCGAAGAGTTGAAGGTGCAGGGCCATGAACCCCTGTTCACCGCCAAGACCGGGTTGCTGCTCGACCCCTATTTCTCCGGCACCAAGATCCGCTGGCTGCTCGACCATGTGAAGGGCGCGCGCGACAAGGCGGAGAAGGGCGAGCTTGCCTTCGGCACCATCGACAGCTTCCTCATCTGGCGGCTGACGGGCGGCAAGGTTCATGCGACCGATGCCACCAATGCCTCGCGGACA
>JBIIGF010000204.1:0-4697 GCA_044236665.1 Aestuariivirga sp.
ATCCTTCATGGCCCAGTGGCGGGCGATATTCTCGATCACCACGATGGCGTCATCAACCAGGATGCCGATCGAGAAGATCAGCGCGAACAGGCTCACGCGGTTCAGCGTATAGCCCATGATACGCGCCGCAAACAGCGTCAGCAGGATGGTGGACGGAATGACCACGGCGACAACGAGGGCCTCGCGCCAGCCGATCGAGAAGGCCACCAGCAACACGATGGAGACCGTGGCGAGGCCAAGGTGGAAGAGTAGCTCATTCGCCTTCTCATTGGCCGTCTCACCATAGTTACGGGTGATCTGGACATTGATGTCCTTGGGAATGAGGCTTCCCTCCAGCTCATGCAGGCGCTCGGTGATGCGCTCGGAGATGATGACGGCATTGGTGCCGGGGCGCTTGGCGAGCGCCAGCGACACCGCCGGAACGGACACCGGCTTGCCGTCGACGAGCGTCACGTCCGCCACCCGCACTTCACGCGAATCCTGCGCGATGATCACATCGGCCACGTCGCGCACATAGACGGGGCGTCCGTCGCGCGCGGTCAAAAGGATGTTGGCGATGTCGGCAGGCGCCTGCAGCGTCTGGCCGGCACTGAGCTTGATCTGCAGGCCGTTATCACGCAACTGCCCCGCCTCGAAGGACCGGTTGGCCGCGGCAATCTTGCCCGTAAGTTGCTGGAGCGTGATACCGAACAGCGACAGGCGCTCGGGGTCCGGCTCGATTCGGATCTCCTCCGGCTGATTGCCGGTGATGTAGGTCAGCCCGATATCCTCGAGCTTGGTCAGCTCCACCTGAAGCTCACGCACGACCCGGCTCAGGCCATTGGCGGTCCAGCGCGAAGCAGCTTCAGGCTTGGGCGACAGCGTGATGACATTGATCGCCACATCATCGATGCCACGGCCGACGACCAGCGGCTCTGGAATGCCGACGGGAATGCGGTTCATGTTGGCGCGCAGCTTTTCATGCACGCGCAGCACCGCGGCATCCGAACTGGTGCCGACGAGGAAGCGCGCCGTCACCATCACACTGTCATCGCGGGTCTGGGAATAGACATGCTCGACGCCGTCAATGCTCTTGACGATGGTTTCGAGCGGCTCGGTAACGAGCTTGACCGCATCCTCCGCATTGAGGCCATCGGCCCGCACCATGATGTCAACCATGGGGACCGAGATCTGCGGTTCTTCCTCGCGCGGCAGGGTCAGCAGCGCAACGAAGCCCACCGCGAAGGCCGCCAGCAGGAACAGCGGCGTGAGCGGCGACTGGATGAATTGCTTCGTCAGGTGTCCGGCGATTCCAAGCTTCACGGCAGCACCACCTTGTCACCGTCGGAAAGACCGGTCAGGACCTCAACGAGCGTGACGCCATTTTCCTCGAAGGCTTCCCCGATGATGACGGGCACATCGGCCTCGCCCTGCGCCAGGTTCACGCGCACATAATCAACACCGGCGCGGGTTGAAACGGCGCCATGCGGAACGGCGACCATGCGGCGCTTGTCAACCGGGACCCACACGCGGGTACGTTCGCCCACGAAAAAGTCGCCAAGCCCTTCGACATCGGCATCGGCCAGAACGCGGCCGCCCTGAATTTCCGGATAGACCTTGACGATACGGCCGCGCCTTGCCGGCGCATCGGCACTCAGTTCCGTCATGCCGCGGCTACCGACAATCACCTCATCGCCTTCCTTGACATGCGCCGCATGGCGCTCGGGCAGCGACAGGCGGAGGAAGTAACCACCGCCCGCGATCCGGGCGATCGTCTCGCCCGGCATCACGACGGAACCCTTGGTCACCGGAACGCTCAGTACCCGGCCGGGTGCAGGCGCGATCACCTCACCTTCGGTGCGCTGCTGCTCGAGCACGGACCGTTCGGCCTGTGCTGCAGCGCGCTGGTTGGTGAGCACGTCGACCTGCGTCTGGTAGGCGTCAATCTGCTTCTTCGGCACGACGCCAGACTCGAACAGCTTCTGGGCGCGGTCACGGTCATCGGTGGCGTTCTTGAGCTGGGCATCGAGGGCCTTGAGGCGGGCATCGATCGCGTCAAGCTGCAGGGCCAACTTGTCATCGACAATGAAGGCAACCACATCACCGGCCTCAACCGCACTGCCCTCTTCCACCGAGAGCGTGATGATCGTGCCACCGAGGCGGGCGCGGGCAGGCACGAGATCGCGGCTTTCAACCTGTCCGAACACCGCCTTGAGATCAGGCTTTTCAACAGCCTTCACCGTGTATTCGGCTGCCAGGGCCGCCGGCGCCGCCAGCGCCAAGGCAGACAGCAGGGCCGCCCTCAGCATGAGCTTCGGCCTTGGTGTGATCGCCGGAATGGAAAGGAAATTCCGCATCATGAAGGTGTTCCCCGCATTGTCGTCTGGCTGCTGAGCCCCTGCGCAGCGAGCCATTCAGTGGTGCTGATTGTCGTGAAAGGCGAAACCCGCCTTACTGGAAGGCTTCGCCCTTGCGGCAGCCCAGCGCCTTGAAAATCATGGCGGCGGGGCAGAAGCCGGTGAAGGAGGCCTGCAGCATGTTGAGGCCGATGAAGGCGGTGAACAGCAGCCACCAAGGCGACACGAAATACACCAGCGCCACGGACAGCAGGATCATCACACCCGCGAACGACATCACCGCACGATCGATATTCATCTGAAATCTCCTTTGAAACGCGCGCCGGAATCTGACCGGCAGATTTTGTATATCATCAGTCACTAATATTAGCAAGATCAAATATAAAGAAATGGCCGGCGGGGCCCGGCTCACAAGGCGTCTCTGCGCCCCGGCGGCCATCATGCCGGGATCAAGTCATAAAATATCGATTTTACAATTATTTAGAGAAAAGCAGACGACCGCGGCGGGTTGTCCGGTTCAACCGCTGTTTGCTGGGTGGAGCAGAGGCTTGTCGATCAGCGTATCCATGATGTGGCTCAGCACTTCCGCCCGGTTCCGGGCATTGGCCTTCCGGTAAATGGCGTTGAGATGGGCTTTTACCGTGCCATCGGCCGATCCACGCACCTTGGCAATTTCCGAAATGCTCAGGCCTTTCACCATCAAGCCGGCCACGTCACGCTCGCTCACGGTGAGTTTCCACTCGTCAAAATGGCTTTCGATAATTGTCTGCAGTGCAGAAGACGCCATGCCAACGCTACGCTCGAGGCTGGCTTTGCGTTGCAGCAACTGCTTCAGATACATCAGCTGGAGGGCAATCCCGGCAATCAAGGCGAGGCTCGCGAGCGCCTCCGGCACAAGGTGCCAGTCCATCACCGACATTCGCGAGAAATCCGCCAGAACGTCCAGCAAAAAAACCACGGCGCAGATGATCTGCGCCGTGATCAAGCCAATGATGAGAGTTGGCAAGCCTGTCTTCATGACAAAACCGTTGATCGATTATGGAAGGTTCTTGTATCCCGTAATCATGGCACGGGGAAGATTGACCTTGGTACGGAGGCTTTCGAAGAGAACAGCCGCAACATGAAGCACGACTGATATCTCAACCCAGGTGACGGCCGCCTCGTGTAACTCCTCCGGCCATTCGGCACCCCAGAACATATCGGTTGTCATCAGATAGCCTGAAAGGCAGATCAGCAGAACCGACGCAAGAAGGTTGTAGATCATGAGAGCCCCGAGCGGCGTATGTCCCGCATGGGCGACGGTACGACCGGTCGCCACATCGGCGAGTTGTTCTAGCGAATGTCTGAGGCTCGGCGGAAAGCTGTTGAAACGGGCATAGTGAGACCCCCAGAAACCCCACAATATGCGGGCCAGTATCAATGCTGCCACGGCATAGCCTGCCCACTGGTGAAACTTGCTTTCGTCATCCAGGATGAAGACGTTCGCTGCCAGCAGCAGCACAAGCGACCAATGGAATAGCCTGACGAACGGGTCCCAGATTTTTGTATTGGCCATGTCTTATGAACCTCCAAGGATTGGCCGGCGCGGCCTTGACAGCCGCGCCTCGAAAACATCAGTCGTTTTCGGATTTCACCACTTCGAGCTTCTCGTTCAGGAAGAGCTCAACCTTCTGATCACCCTTCTTGACGTAGACTTCGTAAAGGCCGTCTTCGATCTTCATCTTGCCAACCTCGTAGCCCTGTGCCTTGAGGGTGTCTTCGATCTTCTGCTTGACCTCCGGGGTGATTTCCATTTCAGCCAGCACGGCGGTGGCGGAGAGCAGCAGCGCGGCGGCGGCGAGTCCTGCGATCTTGAAATTCATCTTAACCTCATGAACGTTTTGGTCCGTTCCTGAATGGCAACGGATGCCGCAGTTACGCTGATTTTGCTGCATCGCACCATCCGCTGGGCGTTTAGTCACGCTGACCGGACGCTTATGTTGCGCCGCCTAAACCGCAGTTTAGGGCTGGATAGGGACAGATTACTCTTTCAAGGGTTGTAAGGCTGGCAGCAAAAACACCGTTATGCGCAGGATCGGCCTCCCGCCATTTGTCTGCGCTTCATCCGTCTGGAATGGATCAGGCTTCGAAGCGCAGCAGAACGCCTTGCCGCCCGCCCCGGCTGAAGGGTGTTGCCCGGTCCGCCAGATTGCGCACCAGCCAGCCGGCCATGCGCCCCACCGCATCCGGGTCATCCATCAACTCATCCGGCGTCGGGGCGCGGTCGGGAAAGATCATCGGCTGGCCCGTATAGAGGATGGCCAGATCGAGGTTCACGTCATCATGCCGGCCCTCAAGGGTGATGGGCCCCTCCTCCGCCAG
>JBIIGF010000205.1:0-4673 GCA_044236665.1 Aestuariivirga sp.
AGGCCGCATCGACATGGGCGAGAAGGTCATCATCAACATCAAGACCTGGGTTGACGGCCACAACCCACCCGACCGCGTGCTGCCCTCGATGCTGTAGTCGACAGCGTCACCCCGGCGAAGGCCGGGTCCCGCTTTGGTTACCAAAAGCAAGCTGGATCCCGGCCTTCGCCGGGATGACGACAATCAAACCTAAGCTATCGCCTTGAGGTTCTTGCCGCGCGACTGGGCGTAGGCGCGCACGGCGTCGCCGAAGGCGGTGAACAGCTTTACCGAATCCGGGTTCATCAGCGCCTTGAATTCCGGGTGCCACTGGGTGCCGAAGGCGAAGGTCTTGGCCTCGCGCACCGATACCGCCTCGATGATGCCATCGGGCGCGGTGGCCTCGACTGCGAGGCCCGGCGCGAGGCGCTTGATGCCCTGGCGGTGGATGGAGTTCACCATCGTCTCGCGCTTGCCGAGGATTTTTTCCAACATGCCGCCAGGACGGATGTTGATGGCATGCGCGGGTGCATAACGCACATCCACGTCGTCATGGTTGGGCGCGCGGTGGTCGAGGCGGCCCTCGATGTCCTGCAACTCGGTCTCGAGCGTGCCGCCCATGACCACGTTCAGTTCCTGAAAGCCGCGGCAGATGCAGAACAGCGGCATCCCGCGCCGCAGCACGCGCTCGATCAGTTTCAGTGTCGTGGCGTCACGCGCATGGTCGTAAGGCTCATGCGATGTGGAGGGCTGCTCGCCGTAATGCGGCGGATGCACGTTGGAGACAGCGCCCGTCATCACGATACCGTCGAAATGGTCGAGAAGTACGTCGAGTTCCAGCGCATCCACCATGGACGGGATCATCACGGGAGAGCACAGCGCCACCTCCGCCACGGCCCGCACATATTTGTCGCCGATCGAGTGGTAGAGGAAACCGTGGGATTCATAGGTGTCCGCCGGAAGGCCGACGAGGGGCAGATAGGGCATTTCCGAACCTTGTGGATCAGATGATTTGCCGTCTAGATAGCGCGGAGTGAAGGAGAAAGTCCAACTGATGGCCCAAGTCATGACCGCGCAACAGCTTTTTGACCTTTCCGGCGAGGTGGCGCTGGTCACCGGCGCCTCCTCGGGCCTCGGCCGCCGCTTTGCCGAAGTGCTGGCCGCCCATGGCGCGAAGGTGATTGCCGCCGCCCGCCGGACCGACCGGCTCACCGAACTTGCCGCGCAGCATCCAGCCATTGCGCCGCTGGCCCTCGACGTAACGGTAGCGGAGAGTTTCGAGGCGGCACTGGGGGAGGCGGAGCGCCCCTTCG
The DNA here is from genome assembly GCA_044236665.1 of Aestuariivirga sp. Lineage (GTDB taxonomy): Bacteria > Pseudomonadota > Alphaproteobacteria > Rhizobiales > Aestuariivirgaceae > Aestuariivirga. The sequence goes on from JBIIGF010000205.1 coordinate 1,293, forward strand.
GACCACTGACGCTGCTGGTCAACAATGCCGGGATCGCCGGTGGCAAGCGCATCGTCGATGCAACGCCCGAATCATGGGACGTGGTGCAGAAGACCAACGTCGATTCCGTCTGGCATCTTTCGCAGGCCTTTGCCCGGCGGCTGATCGCGCGCAATTCCCCCGGTGCCATCATCAACATCGCCTCGCTGGTGGCCGAGCGGGTGGGCATGTCGTCCGCGAGCTATGCCATCAGCAAGGCGGCGGTGCTGCACATGACCAAGGCGCAGGCCTTCGAGTGGGCCCGCCACGGCATCAGGGCCAATGCCATTTGCCCGGGCTTCATCCACAGCGAGATGACCGACGACTACCTCGCATCCCCCGCCGGGCAGGAGATGATCAAGCGTGTGCCGCAGCGCCGCGCCGGCGATCCCTCCGATCTCGATGGAACCTTGCTGCTGCTCGCCTCGCCCCGCGCCTCCGGTTTCATGACGGGGGCCGCGGTGGCGGTCGATGGCGGGCACGCGCTGGCATGAGGAGGAGCTGAGAATGGATTTTTCGCTTCCGCCCCACATCGAGGCGTTGCGCCTCAAGGTGCGCGGCTTCGTTGAAGCCCATGTCATGCCGCTCGAGGCGGACGGCGCCAGTTACGATGCCCATGAAAACATCCGGGCCGATGTGCTGGAGCGGCTGAGGGCAAAGGCCAGGGCGGAAGGCCTGTGGGCGCCGCAGATGCCCGAAGCGCGTGGCGGGCTCGGCCTTCCCATGGTGGGCTGGGCGGCCTTCTACGAGGAAGCCAACCGCTCGATCTTCGGGCCATTGGCCTTCAACTGCGCCGCCCCCGATGACGGCAACATGAATGTGCTGAACAAGGTGCTTAAGACCGACGCCCAGAAGGACCTGTGGCTGCAGCCCATCATCGATGGCAAGATCCGTTCCTCCTTCGTGATGACGGAACCCAACCCCGGTTCGGGCTCTGACCCCGGCGGCATGATGCTGACGCGCGCCGAAAAGCGCGGTGGCAGATATGTGGTGCATGGCCGGAAATGGTTCATTTCGGGGGCAGACGGCGCCACGCATTTCATCCTTGTGGCGCGTACCTCGGATGATCCACGCAACGGCCTCTCCGCCTTTCTTTTCCACCGGGACCAGCCGGGCTGGCGCATCCTCCGCCGCATTCCTACCATGGGGCCGGATGAGTTGGGCGGCACCTGCGAACTTGAATTCGATGGCCTCGAAATCCCGGAAGAAAACCGGCTGATGGAAGAGGGCGACGGCCTGCGTCTCACCCAGATCCGCCTTGGCCCTGCGCGGCTGACCCACTGCATGCGCTGGACCGGGCTTGCCAAGCGCTGCCTCGAAATCGCCCATGCTTATGTGAAGGAGCGCAAGGCCTTTGGCTCCACGCTTGCCGAACGCGAGAGCGTGCAGATCATGCTGGGCGAGGTGGCAGCCGACATCGAGAAGGGCCGGCTTCTCACCATGCATGCCGCATGGAAGCTCGACCGGGGTGAGAAGGCGCAGAAGGAAATCTCGATGGCCAAGATCCATGTCGCAGATACGCTGAACCGCGCGGCCGATGTGGGCGTGCAACTGTGCGGAGCGCGTGGCTATTCGAAGGATACGGTGCTTGAATGGATCTACCGCTATGCGCGCTGCGCGAAGCTGGTGGATGGCGCTTCGGAAGTTCACAAGATGGTGTTGGCCCGGAGCCTTTCCAAGGAGGGCAATGACTTCTGGCGCTGGGGTTGAGCAAGATGTGGATCAGGCATGATCTCTGATCCGGACCATTACTTTGCATCCGGCTGCGGGCGCTGCAAACGCTTCAACACGCCCGAGTGTTCGGTACGCCGCTGGATCGACGGCGTGACGGCCCTGCGCAGCATCTGCTCCGGCGCGGGCCTCGCGGAGACGGTGAAATGGGGCCATCCGTGCTACATGCACCGGGGCCGGAACATCGCGCTTATCGGCGCGCACCGGAACAGCTTCCATCTCAGCTTCATGAACGCCGGGCTGCTCACAGGTAATTCGCATGTGCTGGTGAAATCCGGGCCGAACAGCAGCATGAACGCCGGGCTGCTCACCGGTAATTCGCATGTGCTGGTGAAATCCGGGCCGAACAGCAGCCATCCGGACGGTGTCCGCTTCACCAGCAACAACGAGGTTGAGGCGCTTGCCCCAGCACTGCGGGACTTGCTGGCGCAGGCGATGCGCCATGCCGAAGCCGGCACGCGGCCGGTGCGTGACGTTCGTGAACTGGTACTGCCACAGGAGCTCTCCGCGGCGTTGGGGCGTGACCAGGACCTCGCACAGGCATTCGGCCGCCTCTCGCCCGGGCGGCAGCGAAGTTATGTCGTGGCGCTCAGTTCTGCGAAGACATCATCAACCCGTGAGGCCCGCATCATGCGTTTCCGGGAGCGGATCCTGTCCGGCAGGGGCGCGACGGAGCGGTAGGGCGTGCAATTCGAGATCATCGGTTGCGGGCTGGTGCCGGGGCCCGTAGGGAGCGCCTGGGTGCCGGTGGCGCCGCCCTGGTCAGTACCCGGGCCCTGGGGGCCACCGGCTGTGACCTTCCCAGGCGAAGCATTTTGAACTTCCTGCCGTTCCAGTATAGTTGCGGTCATGTCCAAGTCGACCCACAGCCTTGCCGATCTTTATGACCTGTCGATCACCCGCCTGTTCCTGACCGGCCCGCAGGCGATCCTGCGCATGGTTCTCATGCAGTCGGAGGCGGACCGGCGCGCGGGCCTCGACACGGCCGGCTATGTCTCGGGCTATCGCGGTTCGCCGGTGGGCACGGTGGACAACCAGTTCCAGGCCGCCAAGGCGGTGCTGGTGCCGCGCAACATCAAGTTCCAGCCGGGCCTCAACGAAGACCTCGCCGCCACTGCCATCTGGGGCACCCAGCAGGCGGAAATGCGCGGCGAGGGCAAGCATGATGGGGTCTTTGCTGTGTGGTACGGCAAGGGGCCGGGCGTTGACCGCACGGGCGATGTGTTCCGCCACGCCAATATGGCGGGCACCTCGCCCCATGGCGGCGTACTGGCCATTGCCGGCGACGACCATTCAGGTGAATCCTCCACCGTGGTGCACCAGTCGGATGTCGCCTTCATGGATGCCATGATCCCGGTTCTCGCCGCGGGCGGCGTTCAGGAGATCATCGACTTCGGCCTCCTCGGCTTTGCGCTGTCGCGCTATGCCGGCGTGTGGGTGGGCCTCAAATGCGTGCATGACACGGTCGAATCGGCTGGCGTGGTGGAAGCGGGGCCGGAGCGCGTTTTACCTGTCATCCCGCAGGACCATGCCCTGCCGCCCGGCGGGCTGTCGATCCGCCCGCAGGATGACCGAATCGTGCAGGAAGAGCGCCTGCACATGCACAAGCTTGCCGCGGTGAAGGCCTTTGCG
>JBIIGF010000004.1:0-16909 GCA_044236665.1 Aestuariivirga sp.
CAAGCCAGCGCAGGCGCACCAGGGTACGCAGGCGCAGCATGCCCAGTTCGGCCTCACCGGCGAAGAGATCGGAATAACTGGCGAGATGCTGGGGCATGTGTTCCGGTGAGGCGGGGCGGCAGCGTTGAGTTCCGTGCAATCTAGTCCTATGTGAAGGCTGAAAGAAAGCAAAAGCCTGATGCCACGCCGTTCCATTATCGTTTTCGCCGCTCTGGTTCTCCTCATCGCCGCCGGGATCGGGGGCTATGCGTGGATGAACCGGCACCAGAACCAGCCACAAGGTGCTGGCGTGGCGCTTGTCGGCGGCCCCTTCACCCTCACCGATCAGGATGGCAGGCGCGTCACCGAGAAGGATTTTCTCGGGAAATACATGCTGGCGTTCTTCGGCTATACCTATTGCCCCGACGTCTGCCCCACCGAGCTTCAGGTAATGATGGCCGCCCTTGATTCGCTTGGGCCGGAGGCGGCCAAGGTGCAGCCGGTCTTCTTTTCAGTCGACCCCGCGCGCGATACACCGGAGGTTCTCAAGTCCTATGTCGGGAATTTCGGGCCGAACCTGATCGGCCTGACCGGCACGCCGGAAGAGGTGGCGGCGGCAGCCAAGGCCTATCGCGTGTATTACGCTAAGGCAGGCAATTCATCCTCGGCCACCGATTACCTGATTGATCATTCGAGCATCATCTATCTGATGGGGCCTGACGGCGCCTTCGTGACGCACATGCCCTACACGACGGACGCTTCGAAGCTTGCAGCAAAACTCAAGGAAGGCATCGGCGCGTCCCCCTAAAGTTGGGGTTTCTGACGTGTTGCCCCGCCCGGCACAACTTGCTAGCGTTAAGTGTTAACGCGGGGTGTGGGTTGTGCTTTACCATCTCTACGAAATGAACCATGCGGCGCTCGCGCCGTGGCGTGCTGTCGCGGATGCAGGCATCTCTTTCTGGCGAAGCCCCGCCAACCCATTCGCCGGTACACAATTGGCACGTTCGGTCGCGGCCTCGTTTGAACTCTTCGAGCGCACCACCCGCCGCTACGGAAAACCGGACTTCGGCATCAGGGATACGATCGTCAACGACGAGATCATGCCCGTTGACGAAACCATCGTGCTGACCAAGCCGTTCTGCAAGCTGCTGAACTTCCGGAAGGCGTGGTCTCCGAAGGCTCCGCAGCACAAGCTTCTGATCGTGGCACCGATGTCCGGCCACTATGCCACGCTGCTGCGTGGTACGGTGGAAAGCATGCTTCCCCATTATGACACTTACATCACGGATTGGATCGACGCGCGATCGGTGCCGGCCTTCGAAGGCAGTTTCGACCTTGATGACTATGTCGACTATGTAACCGAGATGCTGCAGTTCCTCGGGCCGGATACGAGCGTGATGGCGGTGTGCCAGCCTTCCGTTCCCGTCATGGCGGCAGTCTCGCTCATGAATGCGGGCAATGACCCATGCGCGCCCAAGACCATGATCCTGATGGGTGGCCCGATCGACACGCGCCGCAACCCCACGGCGGTGAACCGTCTGGCGCAGGAAAAGGGCGTGGATTGGTTCCGCAACAACGTCATCATGAAAGTGCCGCCACCGCATGCGGGCATGATGCGCGACGTCTATCCGGGCTTCCTGCAACTCGGCGGATTCATGACAATGAACCTCGACCGCCACCTGGATGCCCACCGGGAACTGTTCTGGCACCTTGTCGAGGGCGATGGTGACTCTGCGGAAAAGCACCGCGAATTCTACGACGAGTACATGTCGGTCATGGACCTGACGGCGGAGTTCTACCTCGAGACCGTGGAAAAGGTGTTCATCACCCATGACCTGCCCAATGGAACGCTGACGCATCGTAATGTCCTGGTTGATCCCTCCAAAGTGACCAGAACCGCGCTGATGACCATTGAGGGTGAACGCGATGACATCTCGGGCGTCGGCCAGACCGAGGCAGCCCAGGATCTCTGTTCGAACCTGCCTGAAGAGAAGAAACTCCACCACCTGCAGCCGGGTGTGGGACATTATGGCGTGTTCAACGGCTCGCGGTTCCGAAAGGAAATCGTACCGCGAATCGTCGAGTTCGTGAATAAGAACGCCAATGATCGGACTGCTCAGAAGCCTTCAACGAACGGCCGCGGCAAAACCGCTTGAACCTTCCCGCCTGGTGATCGGCAGCGAGGTGCTTGATGTCGTGTTCCGCCGCCACGCCCAGGCGCGCCGCCTGGTGCTGCGTCTCAATACCAGCGGCACGGGCGTCGTCGTTACGGTTCCCAAAGGCGTTTCGCGCAGCAAGGCCCTGGATTTCACCGAGCGCTCGCTCGGCTGGATCGAGGAACGCGTCAGGAGCCGCGGCGGACTGATCCGGCTGGAACATGGACATGTCATTTCGCTGCGCGGGGTGAACCACGAGATCCGGCAGGTTGACAGCCGCCGTGGCGTGGTGAGCCTTGAAGCTGGGACAGGTCTCATCCATGTACCTGGCGATCCTGCCCATATTTCCCGCCGCCTGCTTGACTTCCTTAAGGCTGAGGCGCGGGCCGATCTGACGCAAGCCTCGCGGCGTTACGCGGCACTCATGGGCGTAAGTTTCCGCCGCATCGCCATCCGTGATCAGAGAAGCCGCTGGGGTTCGTGTTCATCAGCGGGAGAGCTTTCCTATTCCTGGCGCCTCATCCTGACGCCGGACTATGTTCTCGACTATGTCGCAGCACATGAGGTAGCGCATCTCCGCCACCTCGACCACAGCGCGCGCTTCTGGCGGCTGGTGCTGACGCATTGTCCGAACGCCGCACGGGCGAAGAACTGGCTGCGCCAGCATGGCCAGGAGGTTCACCGCGTCGTTGTCTGAGCGCGCCTCAGCGCTGCTCCTTGGCGCGTATCATGCGCTCATAGGGCGTCAACCTGTTCTTCTTCCCCTCCTGCTGGCCGCCGGTGCCGCTCTCTTGCTTGGCACTGTTTGATGATCCACCGAACAGCCTTTCAAGAAATCCGCCCTTGCGGACCTGTTGCGAGGGCGGTGCCGCGACCTCCTCCGCCGCGCCCTGATCATATTCAATTTCCGATATGGTTGCAGGTTCCTGAAAAGCGACCATTGACTGGCCAGGAAGCGGTCGCGGCGTCAGCCCGCGGTGCGCAGGCTCCATGACACTGCGCCAGATATCGGCCGGGATGAGCCCACCGGTGACCTTCTTGGTTGGCGAATTGTCATCATTACCCACCCATACGCCGGTGATCAGCTCACTGGTGTAGGCGATGAACCATGCGTCGCGGTAATCTTGGCTCGTACCTGTCTTGCCCGCGATGTCGAAGCCCGGGAACGCCGCGCGATTCCCGGTGCCGTCCGTCACCACCAGCCGCATCATGCGGTTCATGTCATAGAGATCGTGATCGGTGATGGCCTTGGGGAACCCGGATCCATTACGTTCATAAACCACGGTGCCATCACGCGTGCGCACACGGGTGACGACGTAGGGCGAGACAGGATAACCACCATTCGAGAAGGGCACAAACGCTGACGTGAGTTCCAGCAGCGTAACCTCGGATGTGCCCAAAGCAATCGAAGCGTCTTTTCCGAGCGGCGACGTGATGCCAAGCCGGTGCGCGACAGCGACGACAGCCTCGGGCCCCACATCCATGACGAGTTTGGCGGCCACCGTATTGAGCGAGAGTGCAAGCGCGGTTTCGAGCGACACGGGCCCAAGATATTTCCTGCGGTAATTCTCCGGCCGCCAGTTGCCGATGCGCACGGGTTCATCCACTTCAATCGTCTGCGGCGTAAAGCCCCGCTCTAAAGCAGCAAGGAACACGAAGGGCTTGAAGGCGGATCCCGGCTGGCGCTTTGCCTTGGTGGCACGGTTGAACTGGCTTTTTCTGTATGACTTTCCGCCCACCATCGCCAACACTGCGCCGGATCCATCCATCATCACAAGTGCGCCTTCGGACGCTTGCAGCTTGGCGCCTTCCGTACTCAAGGCCTGGGTCACGGCCAGTTCGGATTGCGCCTGAAGGGCAGGGTCGATCGTTGTCTCAACCACCAGCGATTGATCGTAATCCTTGACGAAGTCCGGAAGCTGTTCCTTCACCCAGTCAATCACAAAATTCCGCAAGGAGCGGTACCCCTGCAGCCTCACTTCAGCCGGCTGACCAGCGGTCAGCGCGGCGTCTTCTTCCGTGATGAAGCCGGCCTCCACCATGGCTTGGATGACAAGCCTCGCGCGTTCGGCTGCGGCCTCTGGATTGGAGATCGGATTGGCGGCGCTAGGGGCCTTGACCACGCCGGCGAGCGTTGCGGCTTCCGCGAGCGTCAGATCGGTGGCGGATTTCCGATAGTAGATTTGTGCCGCCTTCTCGATGCCCGTCGCGCCAGCGCCGAAATAAACCCTGTTCAGATAGAGCTGAAGAATTTCATCCTTGGTGAACTTCGTTTCAAGCCAAACCGCAAGCACGGCTTCCTGAAGCTTGCGTTCAATGGTGCGTTCCGGCGTCAGGAAGAGGTTCTTTGCCAACTGCTGGGTCAGGGTGGAGCCGCCCTGCACCAGGCGTCCGGACCGGTAATTGGTATGAAGGGCACGCAGCACGCCGATGGGGTCCACCCCGTAATGACTGCGGAAGCGCCTGTCTTCGATGGCCAGGAAAGCGTTCGGTACATAATCGGGCAAGTCGCTGAGGCGAACATCATCGCCGTTGAAAGACCCCTGCTCGGCGATGGTCGAGCCATCAGAAGCGATGATGAGAATGCCCGGCTCCTGCTCCGGAATTCTGAAAAGGCCTTGCCGGTCGAGTGAAAGCCAGACATAGCCAAACAGGGCTGCCAGGCCAAACATGCCGAACAGGGCAATGCTGAACAGGAAGCGGAATACATGGCCGGAAAGGCTACGGCGGCCGTGCGGACGCCGGTGTTCTGAGGACGGCGGGGCCGCCTTACGGCCCGTGTTCCCGGCGAAAAGCACGGGTTCCACCCGCTGCTTTCCGCGGCTCGGTTTTTGCGAACGGCCCATGCTCTCCGGCTCTCCCGGACGAAAGCTCTAGCAGGTTCACGTTTACTCTCTGTAAACTACCGGCTTCCGCCACATCCGGTGCTTTCTGCCGGAAACATGGTGCAAAGATGGCTTGCAGGGCGACAATTACATCATGGCGCCGACGTGCCACGGCACATATTCATTGTCGCCATAGCCGAGATCTTCCGACTTCGTGTGCTGCCCGGATGCGACCTTCAACATGAGATCAAAGATCTGCTGTCCCTTCTCCTGAATCGAAACGCCATCAAGAATATCACCGCAGTTAATGTCCATGTCGTCGATCATGCGGTGGTAGATGTCAGAGTTGGTTGCAAGCTTGATGGAGGGTACGGGCTTGCAGCCATAGGCAGAGCCACGGCCCGTGGTGAAGCAGAGCAGATTCGCACCACCCGCCACCTGGCCCGTGGCCGCCACCGGATCATATCCGGGCGTATCCATGAACACGAAGCCCTTGCCAGTCACCGGTTCAGCATAGCGGTAGACATGCCGGAGCGTTGTCGATCCGCCCTTGGCAGCGGCACCGAGCGACTTCTCCAAAATCGTGGTGAGTCCGCCCAGCTTGTTGCCGGGAGAGGGGTTGTTGTTCATCTCCATATTGTTGCGGCTGGTGTAGTCTTCCCACCACTTGATGATGTCGACGAGCTTCTCGCCGACCTCCCGGTTTGCGGCACGGCGCGTCAGCAGATGTTCCGCGCCGTAGATTTCCGGTGTTTCGGAGAGAATGCCGGTACCGCCGTGCCTGACCAGAATATCAACCGCCGCGCCGAGGGCGGGATTGGCGGTGATCCCCGAATAGCCATCCGAACCGCCGCATTGCAGGGCCACGATGAGTTCGGAGGCATGACAGGTTTCGCGCTTCACATTGTTCACATGCGGCAACATCTCACGGATTGCGGCGACACCGGCCGCGACTGTCTTGCGGGTGCCGCCCGTTTCCTGAATCGTCATGGTGCGGAACAATTCATTCTCCGTTACGCCATAGGCCTCCTTGAAGCGCGGGATCTGGAAGCCCTCGCAGCCAAGGCCAACCATGAGAACGCCGCCCATATTTGGGTTCGTAGCATAGCCCCAGGCGGTTCGCTTCAGGATGTCGAAGATCGCGCCGCGGTAATCAATGACGCAGCCATTGTCCATCTTGAGCGCCACGATGCCGTCGATGTTGGGATAGTCATCCAGCATTCCTGAACGCTTCACCTCCTCGGCGATGAAACCCGCCACCGTCGCGGAGCAATTCACGGACGTGAGCACGCCGATGTAATTGCGGGTTCCAACCTTGCCGTTGGCGCGGCGAATGCCCTGAAAAGTGGCTTGCTGTGCGAGGGGCAGGATGTCTTCAGGCTTTGCATCCTGTGCGTAGGCATAATCCCGGGCAAAATCATGCATACCGGTGTTGTGTTCATGAACCCAGCCACCTTTGGGAATATCCTGCTTGGCAAAGCCGATGATCTGACCGAACTTGCGCACGGCGTCCCCGGAGCGGATATCGCTGGCAGCCATCTTGTGGCCCTTGCCGATCCGGTCCAGCGCCGTGATGCCCTCTGGTGCGGCCGCACCCTTGTCGACGGTGTCGATGGCCACAAGGACATTGTCTTCCGCGGCAAGGCGAAGCATGCGGGGCGATGAGGGTACGGCTGCGACCATGACAAAACTCTCTCGGATTGAAGACCAGGGCTTGGCCCCAGTCTGGAAGTTCACTAACATGTTAGCATGCCAGCTACTGACGTCACCTATGAATTTCTAGGGCCCGGCCGCCCCGTGCCAAAGGGCGGGGCCACGGCCCGCGTCCACGCGGCCCTGCGCGAGGCCATCGTCCATCTTGACCTGAAGCCCGGCGTATTTCTGGACAAGCAGGCCATTGCCGCCCGCCTTGGCGTATCCCGCTTCCCGGTGGGCGAGGCGATGAACCGGCTGGCAGCCGAGGGATTGGTGGACATCATTCCACAGAGCGGTTCCCGTGTGGCACTCATCCGGATTTCGGACGCACGCGAAGTCATGTTCCTGCGCCGGGCACTTGAAACGGACACAGTCAGGAGCATCGCGCGGAATATCCCCTCCTCGCTCATCGAGCAGCTCAATACAAATCTCCGCTATCAGCGGGCAGCCATCGAGGCGCAGGACCTCAAGGGCTTTCATGATTTTGATCTGGCTTTTCATGCCGCCCTGCAGGATCACCTCGGCTTCAACAGGGTGCGCGGGGCGGTGGAAACCGCAAGGCTTGCGCTGGACCGTATCCGCCGGCTTCTCAACACCCGCCGCCGCCTCAGCCTGACGCTGGCTGAACACCAGGCAATCGTCACCGCACTTGCGGACCAGGATGGCGAAGCTGCGGCACGGGCCATGCATCAACACCTTGATGCGGTGATGGCGGAGCTCGAATCTTTCGCACAGGCCACGCCTGAATTATTTGCCGATCTCAACATGATGGGAGCAAAGGAAAAATGAAGAAGCGCAATTTCACGACGCGCTCGGGGGAAACCATCGGCTTCACGGAACTCGGCTTTGGTGCAGCACCGGTGAGCGGCCTGTACAGGCCTGTTGACGCAGAGGAAGCCCAGCGGTGCCTGGAGGCAGCTTGGGATGCGGGAATCCGCTACTACGATACGGCGCCGCTTTATGGGCTTGGCCTTTCGGAAACTCGTCTCAACCGCTTTCTCTACGGCAGAAAGCGCAAGGACTATGTGCTCTCGACCAAGGTGGGCCGGCTTCTGGAGGTCTGCGAGCCGAAGAACCGGACCGGCATCGGCAAGTTCTTCGGCACGCCATCCCGCCGGGAGCGCTACGACTACAGCTACGATGGCTTCATGCGCTCGATCGAATTTTCGCTGGAGCGCCTGGGCGTCGACTCGATCGACATTATCTTCATTCATGATGTGGACGTCTTCACCCACAAAACTGCCGCGGTGCGCGACGCCCATGTGAAAACCATCCTGAAGAGCGGTTACAAGGCGCTCGAAAAACTGCGGTCCGAAAAAGTCATCAAGGCCTTCGGCGCGGGCGTGAATGAATGGGAGGTCTGCGAAACACTGGCCAAGGCAGGCGACTTCGACATCTTTCTCCTCGCGGGCCGCTATACGCTGCTGGAACAGGAGGCCCTCGCCTCCTTCCTGCCGCTGTGCGAGAAGCGCGGCATCGGCATTGTACTGGGCGGACCCTACAACTCCGGAATTCTGGCCACTGGCGCGAAGCCAGGCGCCTGGTACAATTACGGCCGGGCACCTCGGCACATTCTCGAACGCGTGGCGCGGATCGAGGCTGCCTGCAAACGCCACAAGGTAAAACTGGCGCAGGCTGCCTTGCGCTTTCCACTTCATCATCCGCAGGTACTCACCGTCATTCCGGGCGGCGCCAGTGCCAAGGAGGTCGCGCTGAATGCCGCAACGATGAGTGTGAAACTGCCAAAAGACCTCTGGAAGGACCTCAAGGCGGAGGGTCTGCTTCGCCTTGATGCGCCGGTGCCGGCGTGAAGGCGGCGGTTCTCGGTTCCGGGCTCATCGGCCGGTCATGGACCATGGTCTTCGCACGCGGCGGCCATGATGTGACGCTGTGGGACCAGGACCCTGCGCAAGTGGAAAAGGCGCTGGCCCACATCACGCAAACCCTGCCGGAGATGGCCGCAGCCGGATTGATCGATGACCCCGGCCAAGCACTTTCCCGCATCTCTGCAGCCGGTACGCTGGAGGAAGCCTTGGCGGGAGCTGGCTTCGTGCAGGAAAACATCAGCGAACGGCCTGACCCCAAGCAGCGGCTTTTTGCTGAAGCTGAGAGGCTCGTACCGCCCGATGCGGTCCTCTCGAGTTCGACATCGGCAATCATGCCTTCGATCATCTTCAGTCCGCTGAGGACGCGCGACCGCTGCGTGGTGTCCCACCCGCTCAATCCACCGCATCTCGCACCCATCGTCGAGATCTGCGGTGCAGACTTCACATCACCTGAGATCATCACGCGAACGCGGGATTTCATGGCGGGCTGCGGCATGTCGCCCATCATCGTGAAGCGGGAGATCGAGGGTTTCATCCTGAACCGGCTTCAGCTCGCGGTACTCAATGAGGCGTTCCGCCTCATCGCTGGTGGCTATGTCACGGCGGAAGACCTCGACAAGACACTGAAGGACGGGCTGGCCCTGCGCTGGAGCTTCATGGGCCCGATCGAGACCATTGACCTCAATGCGCCGGGCGGGGTGTCGGATTATCTTGAACGCTATGGCCCGACGATCCGCCGGGTGGGCGACAGTCAGTCCAGTGCCGAACCATGGCCCGCCTCAATCGGTGCGACCTTGCAGAGCGGCCGCCGCTCACAGGTGCCATTGGACAAGCTCACCGATGCAACGCAATGGCGGGACCAGCGCATGATGGCGCTTGCGGCCCATAAGCTGGCACAGGAGAAGAAAAGCAGCCCCTGAGAAGCTTCAGGGGTTCTATGCCGCCATCAGTTCGGGCGGCGGGGTCTTGGCGCCGGTCATGAAGGCCACAGCATCCGACATGGTGAAGTCCTTCGGGCTGATGGTACAGAGGCGCTTGCCGAGGCGATGCACATGAATGCGGTCGGCGACTTCGAACACATGGGGCATATTGTGCGAGATCAGCACGATGGGCAGTCCGCGGCGCTTCACATCGAGAATGAGTTCCAGCACGCGGCGGGACTCTTTCACACCCAGTGCGGCAGTCGGCTCATCCATGATGACGACCTTGGACCCAAAGGCAGCGGCCCGCGCCACGGCCACGCCCTGACGCTGACCACCGGAGAGTGTTTCCACCGCCTGGCCAATGTTCTGGATTGTCATCAGGCCAAGCTCATTGAGCTTGTCACGCGCCATCTTTTCCATCGCCTTGTGATCAAGCTTCTTGAACAGCGAGCCGATGATGCCCGGCCTGCGCAGTTCCCGGCCCATGAACATGTTGTCGGCAATCGACAAGGCAGGCGAGAGGGCGAGGTTTTGATACACTGTTTCGATACCAGCGTTGCGGGCCTCGAGCGGTGACTTGAAATGCACCACCTGTCCGTCAAGGCGAATCTCACCCTCATCGGGCGCGACAGCGCCGCACAGGGCCTTGATCAGGGTGGACTTGCCCGCGCCATTGTCACCGATGACTGCGAGGATTTCTCCGGGATAGAGATCGAAGTTCGCATGGTCCAAGGCAGTCACCCGGCCATAACGCTTGACGAGATTGCGGGCCGTGAGGATGGGTTCGCTCTTGGCGGATGCTGCGGTGTCTGGTGCGTTGGACATGATCGCCACCTTTTCTGCCATCACGGACTGATTACGAGGATGCCTTGCGGATCCACTGGTCAATTGCCACTGCGGCAATGATCAGGATGCCGACGGTGAAATCCTGCCAAAGCACATCGACCTTGGAGAGTGAGAGGCCGAAGCGGAAGACACCGACGATGATCGCTCCGAGTACCGATCCGATGATGGTGCCGCGCCCGCCAAACAGCGAGGTGCCGCCAATCACCACGGCGGTGATGGAATCGAGATTGGCGGTTTCACCCGCGAGGGGCGTAACGGTGCCGCCGACGCGGCCGATGAGCACCAGGCCGCCGAAAGCGGCAATCACGCCGGCCACGGCGTAGACTGAACGAAGAACACGGTCTGTCTGCACGCCTGACAGCATGGCGCCGTTGATGTCGTCTCCTACGGCATAGACATGACGCCCCCATGCAGTGTGCCGGAGCACATAGGACATGAGCCAAGCAAGCAGCAGGAAGGCGATGGTGCCGTAGAGTATCTGGAATCCCGCTATGGAAATGACCTTGCCGAAAAAGATCAGAAGCGGTGCAGATGCCTCGGTGTCGACATTGCGGATCGATTCAGAACCCGAATACCAAAGCTTGAGGGCTTGAAAGATATAGAGGGTTCCAAGCGTGACGATGAAGGGCGGCAAACGCAACCGTGTCACCAGAAAACCGTTGAAGTAGCCCATGACGCCGCCGGCGAAAAGGCCGATGGCGATGGCTGCTGGCTCCGGTACACCGAGCTGGACTGCGGTCTTGCCCATGATGATGGTGGACAGGACCATGATGGCGCCGATCGAGAGATCGATACCGGCGGTGAGGATGATGATGGTCTGGGCAATGGCGACGATGCCGATCGGCGTGACCTGCTTCATGATGGTGGACAGGTTGCCCGGCATGAAGATCAGCCCGTTGGTGGTGATGCCAAACAACAGTACCGAGAGGATCAGCACGAAGATCGGAACGGCGACAGGATAAACCTGGAGGAACAGGCGGAGCTTCTGCAGCGCCGAGATCTGTTCGGTCTGGAAGGATGCAACGGATGTATCGGCCTGGCTGAGCGAGGATTCGAAGTCAGAGATGGACTTGGTGGGCTGACTGTTTTCGCTCATGTTCCGACCCCGGTTTATCGCCTGCGCGGTTGGCTTTTACGCCTTTTTTCTTATCAGCCGCGAGGGGCGCGAAACTGCGCCCCTCGCAGTGTTCATGTCAAAGGGAAATCAGCCCCAGCAGAGCTTCAGGCCTTCTTCGGAGGTGATGGAGGGAAGGCCATCAACCGGCTTGTCGGTGATCAGCTGCACACCGGTGTTGAAGAAGTCCAGGCCTTCGGAGTTCTTGGGCTTGGTGCCGTCCTTGGCGAAAGCCGCAACGGCTTCGACGCCGAGCGAGGCCATGAGCAGCGGGAACTGCATGGAGGTGGCGCCGATGACGCCGTCCTTCACAGCCTGCACGCCGGGGCAGCCACCGTCGACCGAGACGATGAGCGCCTGCTTTTCCTTGCCCGCTGCCTTCATCGCCTGATAGGCGCCTTCGGCGGCCGGCTCGTTGATCGTGTAGATCAGGTTCATGTCGGGGTTCTTGGCCAGCAGGTTTTCGGTGGCCTTCAGGCCGCCTTCCGGATTGGCGTTCGAGGTTTCGTGGCCGATCACGCGCGGGTCAGTCTCTGAGCCAAGCACCTTGGGGTTCGGAACTTCGATGCCGAAACCGGTCAGGAAGCCCGTGTCGCGCAGAACGTCAACCGAGATGTTGTCCTTGTTGATGTTCAGCATGCCGATCTTGGCATCCTTGGCGGCGTCACCCATCTGGGCCTTGGCCCACTTGCCGATCAGAACGCCAGCTTCGAAGTTGTCGGTTGCGAAGGTCGAGTCGGCGGCTTCCGCGTCACCGATCGGGGTGTCGAGGGCGATGACCAGCACGCCACCCTGGCGGGCCGTCTTCAGCGCCGGAATAACGGAGTCATTCGAGGCGGTGATCAGGATGCCCTTGGCGCCCGAGGCCACGCAGTTTTCGATGGCTTCGATCTGCGGACCGGCATCGCCGTCCACCTTGCCGGCGAAGGCCTGGAATTCGACACCGAGTTCCTTGGCCTTGGCTTCAGCGCCTTCCTTCATCTTCACGAAGAAGGGGTTGGTGTTGTTCTTGGTGATCAGGCAGACGCCGCCAGCCGCAAAAGCGGGCGAGGCAGAGAACAGAGCAGCGGCAGCAGCGCCGAGCAGAGCAACTTTGAGTTTATTCTTCACGTGAATCCTCCCGGTTAACTTTAGGTCCCTTCAGGACCGCATAGGAATTTCAGTCTCTTTCAGGCGCATGGCAGCGTGAGCTGGCCAGAACCATAAGCAGATCACAACCCAAAAAACGAAACCTGTCAATAAGTAAACCGGCGTGATTTATTGATTGACACCTCCCGCCCACTGCTGGAATTCTCGCCGGGGCTGCATGAAAAGGATCAGCAGGAATGGCGATGGAATGGGCCAGCAGCGGCACGCGGGGCGAAAGGAGCCCCGGGCTGTCGCGCGGCACAACGCAGGTCGGCGTCCGGCTTTACAATGAACGGCTGATCCTGTCCCTCATCCGGCTGCACGGGCAATTGCCCAAGGCTGAGATGGCCCGCCTGACCGGTCTTTCGGCCCAGACCATCTCCGTGATTGTCCGCCAGCTCGAGGCCGATGGGCTTCTGAAGCGCAAGACACCGCAGCGGGGCAAGGTCGGGCAGCCGCTGGTGCCCTTCGAGCTCGATCCGGAGGGGGCCTTTTCGATCGGCCTCAAGGTGGGTCGGCGTTCGGGAGACCTGATGCTGCTCGATCTCTCCGGCAAGGTCAGGCAGGTCATCCACCGGCCCTATGCCTTTCCCGCCCCGGCGGAGCTTCTGGCCTTCGTCATGTCCGGCGTCGAGGAGATCACCTCGGGCCTCAACCAGCGCCAGCGCGAGCGGATCAGCGGTCTCGGAATCGCGGCGCCCTTCGAATTGTGGAACTGGGGCGAAGATGTGGGCGCGCCCGCCGACGTGATGATGGCATGGCGAGAATATGACCTGCAGGCCGAGATCGCGAAGCTGCTGCCCTGGCCCATTCATTTCTGCAACGACGCGTCCGCAGCCTGCGCTGCCGAACTCCTGTTTGGCCGCGGGCGGGAGCTGCAGAATTTCGCCTATTTCTATCTCGGTTACTTCATCGGCGGCGGCATCGTGCTGAACGGCAGCCTGTATCTGGGTCGGAATGGCAATGCCGGGGCCTTCGCATCCTTCCCAGTGACCTCCGCAAAAGGCAGGACCGACCAACTCGTACATTCGACAGCCTTGGCCGCGCTGGAACGGGAGATCCTGCGGGAGGGCGGGGACCCCGAACTGCTGTGGCGCGATCCTGGCGCGTGGCACGGCGCTGGCAAGGCGCTCGACCGCTGGATGGAGCGCGCCGCGCTCGAAGTGGCCACAGCCGCCACGGGGGTGATGGCCGTGCTCGACTGTGCGGCCATCGTCATCGATGGTGCGGTTCCGGTTGCCGTCCGCGCGCGGTTCGTCAAGGCAGTCAACGCGGCGCTTGCCAAGATCGATCGCCAGGGCATTGCTGCCTTCCCGGTGGTCGAAGGCACGATCGGGGCAGATGCCCGGGCACTGGGCGCTGCCAGCCTGCCGCTGTTCGACAATTTCATCATCAACCGGAATGTGCTGTTCAAGGAAACCATCTGATGCTCAAGGGAATCGATCCGCTGCTGAGCCCCGATCTGCTCCGCATCCTGCGGGCCATGGGACACGGCGATGAGATCGCCATCGTTGATGGCAATTACCCGGCCGAGGAACACGGCAAGCGCGTCGTCAGGCTCGATGGGCATGGCGCGCCGCGCATTCTGGACGCCATCCTCTCGGTGATGCCCATCGACGACATGGTGCCCGAAGCGGTCTGGCGGCCTGCCGCCTATCTCGACCCCAAACGGATGGAGCCGGTGTTCGAGGATTTCACCGCCGTGCTGCTGAAGCATGACCCGAAGCAGAAGATCGTGCCGCTGACAGGGGACGCCTTCTACAACAAGGTGAAGGCCTGCTTTGCCATCGTCGCGTCGAGCGAGCCGCGGCTCTATGGCAACATCATTGTCAAGAAGGGTGTGATTTATCCCGGTTGATGGCTCAGCGGTTGCTGAACACGGGCTTGCGCTTCTCGATGAAGGCCTTCATGCCTTCCTTCTGGTCTTCGGTCGAGAACATGGCGAGGAACAGGCGCCGCTCGAAGCGGGCACCTTCGGTGAGTGAAACCTCCTGTGCACGGTTCACCGTCTCCTTGGCCATCATCACAATGGGCTGTGAATAGGAGGCGACCTTGGCGGCAGCAGCCAGCGCCTCGTCCAGAAGCTTGTCCGGCTGAACGACGCGCGCCACGAGGCCGGATCGCTCGGCTTCGGCCGCATCCATCATGCGGCCCGTCAGGATGAGGTCCATCGCCTTCGCCTTGCCGATGAAGCGCGGAAGCCGCTGTGTGCCGCCCGCCCCCGGCATGATGCCGAGAGTGATTTCAGGAAGGGCGAATTTCGCCGTCTCGGAGGCAATGATCAGATCGCACATCATGGCGAGCTCCAGCCCGCCACCAAGGCAGAAGCCGGAGACGGCGGCGATCACCGGCTTGCGTGTTTCCGAAATCCTGGTCCAGCCATCAAGGAACTTGCCGAGATAGGACTCGATATAGGTCTTGTCCGCCATCTCCTTCACGTCAGCGCCGGCTGCGAAGGCCTTTTCGCTGCCAGTGATGACCGTGCAGCCGATCGCGAGATCGGCTTCAAAGCCACGTAGAGCCTCATTCAATTCGGCGATCAGCGCCTCGTTCAGCGCGTTCAGGGCTTGCGGGCGATTGAGCGTGACAAGACCCACCTTGCCCCTGGTTTCAACGATGATGTTCTGATAGCTCATGTGAACCGTCCTAGCGCTGACATTTCCGGCAATAAAAGGTGGATCGGCCGGCTTGCACAAGCCTTTCGATGGGAAAACCACATCTGGTGCAGGGCTCCCCCTCCCGGCCATAGACGAGGAAACGCTGCTGGAAGGCGCCAGCCGCGCCATCGGTATGTGCGAAATCCTGGAGGGTGGAGCCGCCCGCCGCGATGGCTTCGCCCAGCACCTCCCGGATGTGGCGCACAAGTTCCGGAAGGCGCGGGTCATTGCCCTTCCGGCGGATCAGCGTGCCGGCCTTGCGGCGCGGTGAGAGCCCAGCCCGGAACAGCGCTTCGCAGACATAAATGTTGCCAAGGCCTGCGATGACATGCTGGTCAAGAAGGGCTGTTTTCAGTGGTACCGCCCTGCCGCGAAAGCGCTCAGCCAGATAGGCTTCGCTGAAACCATTACCCAACGGTTCCACCCCGATGCCACGCAACAGCTTGTGATCAGCCGCATGCGTTTCGGCAAACAGGTCCATAATCCCGAATCGGCGGGGATCGGTGTAGATGACTCGGGTACCGTCATCGAGGGTCATGACGACATGGTCATGCGGGCCGTCGCCCGCCTCGCCCGAAGCGGTTTCGAAATAGAATTCGCCCAGATTACGGGCGCCATGGGGGGAGAAGACAGTGAAACGCCCCGTCATGCCAAGGTGAACCAGCAAGATATCGCCCGAATCGAGGCTTGCGAGAATGTATTTGGCCCGCCGCCAGAGGCCGGTGACCCGGCAGCCCGACAGGCTTTTGGCAAAGCCCGGAGGAAAGGGAAAACGAAGGCCATCCCGCCTCAGGGCAACGCTTTGAATGCGCCGGCCTTCGAGTACGGGCTTCAAACCCCGCATGACGGTTTCGACTTCCGGAAGTTCTGGCATGTCCCGTCTTAGACCTGCTGGGCCGCAGAATGGCAAGCCTGATCCGAACCTCTTTTCAGGCCAGTGTTTTGCGGGCATAAGCGGCGCGATTTTCGAGCCACGGGGGTTCCTCATGTCCAAGTTCGTTCCGCGCGTGTTTTCCGGCATGCAGCCAACCGGCAATCTGCATCTCGGCAATTACCTCGGCGCCATGCTGAACTGGATCCACATGCAGGATACGCATGAGTGCATATATTGTGTGGTCGACATGCACGCCATCACTGTATGGCAGGACCCCGCCGAGCTGAAAAAGGCCATCGTGGACGTGACGGCCGCCTATCTCGCCTGCGGACTAGACCCGAAGAAAAGCATCATCTTCAACCAGTCACAGGTCGCGGAACATGCCGAACTCGCCTGGATCCTCGGCTGCGTCGCCCGCATCGGCTGGCTGAACCGCATGACCCAGTTCAAGGAAAAGGCCGGCAAGGACAAGGAGGCGGCCTCTGTCGGCCTCTACACCTATCCCGTGCTGATGGCTGCGGACATCATCGGTTATCACGCCACCCATGTGCCGGTGGGCGAAGACCAGAAGCAGCACCTTGAACTGGCGCGCGACATCGCCAACAAGTTCAACATCGACTATGCGGACGCTATCAGGGCGGCTGGCTTCGAGGACGGCGTATTCTTCGTGCCGCCCGAGCCCTATATCACCGGCCCTGCCACCCGGGTGATGAGCCTGCGCGACGGCACCAAGAAGATGTCGAAGTCGGACCCCTCCGACCTCTCCCGCCTGAACCTGACGGATGATGCCGACACCATCGCCAAGAAGATCCGCAAGGCGAAGACCGATCCGGAACCGCTGCCGAGCGAGGCCGAGGGTCTCAAGGGCCGTCCAGAGGCCGACAAT
>JBIIGF010000206.1:0-4649 GCA_044236665.1 Aestuariivirga sp.
GCCAAGGTTGACGCCAAGGACCCGCTGACAGGTGAGCCTGTGACCGTGCTGTGGGTGAAGGGCTCCGGTGGGGACATCGGCTCAATGAAGCTCGACGGCTTCGCCACGCTCTACATGGACAAGCTCGAGTCACTGAAGGGTCTCTACAACAGCCTCGATCAGGAAGATGCGATGGTGCACGCGCTGAACCACTGCATCTTTGACCTCAATCCGCGCGCACCCTCTATCGACACCTGCCTCCATGGATATGTGCCTTACCCGCATGTGGACCATGTACATTCGGATGCCGTGATCGCCATCGCCGCCTCGGAAGATTCGGAGAAGCTGACGAAGGAGATCTTCGGCGAGGAGATGGGCTATCTGCCGTGGCAGCGCCCCGGGATCGACCTTGGCATCAAGCTTGGCGAGATGGCGAAGAACAACCCGCAATTCGTTGGCGTGGTGCTTGGAAGCCATGGCCTGTTCACCTGGGGGCGGACGGCGAAGGAGTGCTATGACACGACGCTCCGCATCATCAACAAGGCCGCCGTCTGGCTGGACCGCAACCGCGAGAAGCCTGCCTTCAAGGGCGCAAAGGTGGATGCACTCCCCGACGCGGAGCGCCGCGCCGTGGCGCTGCGCTTGCTGCCTGAGATTCGTGGCCGCATTTCCAAGCATGAGCGCAAGATCGGCCATTTTGTCGATTCGCCAGAGGTGATGGAGTTCGTGAATTCCAGCATGCTGGAACAACTGGCACCGCTTGGCACCTCCTGCCCGGACCATTTCCTGCGCACCAAGATTCGCCCGCTGATCGTGCCGCATGATGCCGATGGCGCGGCACTTGACCGCCTGATCGACGGCTACCGGGCGGACTACGCGGCTTACTATGAGCGCTGCAAGCACCCCGATTCGCCGAAGCTGCGCGACCCCAATGCGGTGATCTATCTCGTGCCGCGCGTTGGTATGCTGTCCTTCGCCAAGGACAAGGCGACGGCGCGTATCGCGGCTGAATTCTATGTGAACGCCATCAATGTGATGCGGGGCGCCTCCGGTGTCTCGGCCTACAAGGGCCTGCCGGAGCAGGAGGCCTTCAACATCGAATACTGGCTGCTCGAGGAGGCGAAGCTCGCCCGCATGCCCAAGCCCAAGAGCCTGGCCGGGCGGGTGGCCTTCATTACGGGCGGTGCCGGCGGCATCGGCTCAGCCATAGCATCCAAGATGCTGTCCGAAGGAGCCTGCGTGGTTCTGGCCGACATCGATCAGGCGTCGCTTGATGAGGTGACCGCAGGCTTTGCGAGGACTTATGGCAAGGACAACGTGCGCGGCGTGAAGATGGACGTAACCTCCGAAGCAGCCGTGATCGCGGCGATGGAGGAGACGGCTCTGGCCTTCGGCGGCGTCGACATCGTGGTCAACAATGCCGGCATCACAATTTCCGCGCCGGTGGAAGATACGACACTCGACCTCTGGAACAAGAACCAGGCCGTCATGGGAGCTGGATATTTCCTCGTTGGCCGCGAGGGTTACAAGCTCCTGAAGCGGCAAAGCCTTGGCGGTTCCATGGTATTCATCTGCTCCAAGAACGCAGTGGCTGCATCGCCGGGGGCCTCGGCCTATTGCGCGGTAAAGGCTGCTGAACTGCATCTCGCCCGTTGCATGGCGCTGGAGGGCGCGCCCTTCGGCATCCGGGTGAATGTGGTGAACCCGGACGCGGTGCTGCGCGGTTCCAAGATCTGGCAGGGTCCGTGGCGGCAGCAGCGCGCGGCCTCGCTCAAGATTACGGAAGACGAACTTGAGGAGCATTATCGCAAGCGCTCGCTGTTGCAGCGCTCCGTCTACCCTGAGGACATCGCGGAGGGGGTCTTTTTCTTTGCCTCAGATATCTCCAACAAATCGACCGGCAATTTCCTGAACGTGGACGCCGGCAATGCCGCATCCTTCACGAGGTGATGCATGAGCTTCGCGATCACGGCTGACTTCATCAGCGCGGAGAATGCCCGGCTTGAAGCTTCTCTGGCCGATGATTTCGCTTCGCTGGGCAGGCAACTGGCACGGCGGGGCATTGACATTGAAGCGGTGACAGAACGGGCAATGCTCTACTCGGTGGCCGTTCCGACCTGGGGGGTTGGCACCGGGGGCACGCGCTTTGCCCGGTTTCCGGGGCCCGGCGAGCCGCGCAACATCCACGATAAGCTCGAGGACTGCGGCGTCATCAACCAGCTGACGCGGGTAACACCCAACGTGTCTCCGCATTTTCCGTGGGACAAGGTGAAGGACTTCAATGCGCTGCGGCAGGAGGCGGCCTCGCATGGCTTGGGCTTCGATGCTGTGAACTCGAACACCTTTCAGGATCAGAAGGGGCAGCGCCGCTCCTACAAGTTCGGCTCTCTCACCCATGCTGACAAGGGCACGCGGGATCAGGCGGTTGAGCACAATCTCGAATGCATCGAAATCGGGCGGCAACTGGGGTCCACGGCGCTGACTGTATGGATTGCGGATGGGTCGAATTTTCCCGGACAGTCGAATCTCAATGCCGCTTTCGACCGCTACGTGGACTCCCTCAAGGTGATCTATGATGCGCTGCCGAAGGACTGGTGCGTATTCCTGGAGCACAAGCTCTATGAGCCGGCCTTCTATTCGACCGTGATATCGGACTGGGGATCCAGTCTCATGGCTGCTCTCGAGCTTGGCCCGAAAGCCCGCTGCCTCGTGGATCTTGGTCACCACGCGCCCAACACCAACATCGAGCAGATCGTGGCGCGGCTGATCCGTGCAAAGAAGCTGGCTGGGTTTCATTTCAATGATTCGAAATATGGCGACGATGACCTCGATTCGGGTTCCGTCGATCCGTTCCGGCTGTTCCTGGTGTTCAACGAACTGGTGGATGCGGAGCTTCGCAAGGTAGACGGATTCAACCCTGCTTACATGATCGATCAGTCGCACAATGTGACTGACCCGGTCGAGAGCCTGATGGCCTCTGCGATGGAGATCCAGCGTGCCTATGTTCAGGCGTCACTTATAGACCGCGAGGGGCTGGAGGTGGCGCAGGCCGAGAGCGATGTGATGCTGGGCCACCGGCTGGTGAAACAAGCCTTCATCACGGATGTATCGCCGATCCTTGCGGAGGCCCGGCGGCGGCGGGGCGGCGCCATCGATCCCATCAACCTCTACCGCAAGAGCGGTTACAGAGCGGAAAAGGCGGTGGAGCGGCCGGTCGTTGAAGGGACGTCCGCCGGAATCGTCTGAACGCCCAGCTCTTGAGATGCGTAACCCCGGCTTAAAAGGCCGGGGTTTTCCGTTCAGGCGACAAGGCCATGCAGGGCATGGTGGGTCTTCTCGATCTGCTGGGTCAGTTCGTCCTGCCGCGACTTGAGCGTATCGAGATGCTGCCGGAGGAGGCTGACGGCCTTGGCGCTTTCAAGCACATCCTCGTCCGGCCCCAGCACTTCGAGAATACCGCGGATCTGGGCGATGGGAACACCCAGCCGGCGCAGCGTCAGCACATTACGCAGCCGGCGGACATCGCTTGCCAGATAGGTGCGGAAGCGGCCGTGGCGGGGGGGCGAGATCAGTTCGGCCCGCTCATAGAAACGGATGGTCTTGGGGTCGGAACCAGTCAGTTTAGCGAGTTCACCGATGAACAGAAACCCATCCTGAGGGGCGTAATGTGCATCAGCCTTGAGAGAAGGATTGTCGTTGAATTCGCTATCCATGGCTTTTCAGTCTCCCGCATCGGTTCATGCTGCTTTTGATCGATGGAATTTTTGTAGTTTATTCCCGTATAACGTGCAACAGTTATTTTTGATCTAGCTTTGCTTGCATTCGAGACGCACTCGATTGCGGTAATGTATTCCCCTTGGTATAGATTAGTTTTCCAAGATTTAAATACGACAGTAAAGTATAGAAGTATCATTATGCTCACATCACTATGGTTAATGTCTAATTTATACATAGTATAAACTATTGAAAATTCAGCATTTTAACAGAGTATTAACCATGTATTCTTGAATATGCTTCCTGTGAAAACCTTGATGGACTGCTTTCTGGCGGTTCGTTGTTCCAGGGAAGGCAAACTGCAACCATGATTATTCTCATCGATGAACGCCTTGACGTGACCGCCGCCTACCGCGCCAGCTTCAGCCGGGAAGGCATTTCCGCCGCTTCATTCACACCGCAGGATTTTGACGGCTGGTTCCATTCGACCAGCGGGCCGGATCTCGCTGCGGTTGAGGCATTCATCCTCGGCGACTTCACTCACCGCGAAAGCATCACGCGCGCCATCAAGACCAAGACAGAGGCCCCGGCCATTGCGCTGAATGATTCGACCGGCCTCGAAACGACCCTGAAGCTGTTTGCCGCCGGCATGGATGATGTGGTGCGCAAGCCCGTTCACGCACGCGAAATCATCGCGCGAATCAGCGCCATCCGCCGCCGCGCCACGCCAGCCACCAAGGCAACCGACATGGGCGACATCAGGGTGTTCAACGATGGGCGCGATCCTGAAGTGGGTGGAAGCGTTCTGATGCTGCCCCGCCGAGAGCGCCGCATCATCGAGCAGTTTGCGGCGGATCTCACCACTGCGGTGAAATCACTGATGGACCGCGGCGAGCAATTCGCGCTCGTCACCGCACCGGAAGCGCGGCCCTATGTAAGAATGATCGTGGATCGTC
>JBIIGF010000520.1:0-4631 GCA_044236665.1 Aestuariivirga sp.
CACCATCACAAGTGCCGATGGCCAATTGTCTTCCTCGGGGTTCACCGTGTTGGAGGTCTACAGAGCATGGGCACATGGCTGTTGCAGTGAGCAGTTCGGTTCTTCACGCTGGTTGCTGAACTCTGCAACGGGATGCCGTTTCCCTGAGATAGATCCCATCCTGTTCCCAGCACTGGATTGACGTGGTGGTTTCCAACAATGAGATCATCTTTATCACTATCCAGTTTGGATAGGATTCTTGTTATTCAGATGAGTGCCAATACTGATCACGAACGCCAAGGATGCTCATCGATGCCGATTGAAACAGGATAGCCCGTTCGAAGTCCAGGTTGCTGAAGGAGCCTCAAGGGCTCCCGGTCACCAAGGCCGTCATCTATCGCAATGTCGACAAGAAGGCTTGGGAGCAGATCGCAAAGGAGCATCAGGAGGTAATGGGTCTCGTCATTCTCTGACGGAATACTGCCATGGACGAGGTGGGTTGGAATTCGATCTCAGGGTCACCAACACCGCGCACTTCCGAAATCACATGTTTTGAAAGAGCAACGCGCGCTGACTTTGGGTCACCCTCCCTCAACCACCTACAGGTTAACTGTGGCACCCCGGGACAGCCCCCAAAAGTCTCTAGCAAGTTCCCGTCTAGAGACCCGCAGGGTGCGTCCTATTGCTGAACACATGCCACATCATCTGCAAATTTGGCGGTGACGTGAAATACACCAACCGCATTCATCCTCCACTTCCCGTCGGAATTATGGTGAAACGTCGCCAGACGGGGGCTCATTGCCTCGCGGGTTTTCCCGCCGTCGAGTGCCATTGGCCCAAGGGAGTCGAAGCGCAACACGAACAAATCACCCGACCTGATCGCTTCCACGTTCACGATCTCTTCACGCTTGGTCAACCGGGCGCGTATCTTGCCGGGCGCAGTCTTGCGTTCACCGCTGGCAAACACGAACTGATATCCCTTTGAGTGCATGGTCTGTGGCTGACCCGTCAACGAGGACGTCTGGACTTCGTCCCACAACGTCCGACCCAGTTCGATGTCCTCAGGCTTGAAGATGCTTTTCTCAGGCAAGAAATCCTTGTTTGCCCCGCAGAGATACGCTCTTGGAGAATCGAAGTCGGCGTGGGTGAAGATCTTCCACATCTTCTCTGCTTCGTTCCAGCGCATGACCAGGAGGCGCGGCGCATCTTCCTGGCTATACACGATGCCCGATTGCAGGCTGACGCGGTCCGGCAGGTCTACATCGAAGGAGATGACCAGCACAGTTTCACTTGTCTGGGAAACGGCGACATTGCTGACCTTGAATTTACCCGTATAGTTGGGCACGTAAGTTTTCTTGGTCAGGCCATAGTTAAGACGCGCGCGCTGGACCATGGCGTCGTCGTCATACAGGTTCACTACGGCCTTCACGGCATCGGAGTTGATTTCTGCCTGGGTATTGCTGCCCTCCACGGGCTTTTCAACCTTCGCACGAATCTCGTAGGCTTCAGTAACAAGTCGTTTCCCGAAAACATTAAGCTCATCCTGAGACAGGCCTGAAAGCTCTGAAGGCGGCGTATTGAAGGCTCGTTGCACGTCCGCCCAAGATGGCGAAGTCAGCAGAACCGGCACTGCAAGAGTGATCATTCCGAGGACGACGGACAAAAAAATCGAACGAACAACCCTGACCATTGAACCGATCCCTGCAAACATCTCAGGTTGTTTGGTAACATCTGTCAATGAAAGTGTCGATAAGAAACTCCACGAGTGGGAGAGCCCACAATTTAGTCTGCATCACTCTGCCTTGGGCGAAAGACCTATTCACTTGCCGAGAAAGACACCGCCCCCATGCCGCCCCTTCGCGCCTCGACTACTCTCTACTACAACGCGGGTGTAGTTTAGTGGTCGAATAGTAGCTTTCCGAACTACATGTCGTGAGTTCAATTCCCATCGCAAGACCATGGACGCCGCGCAGTTCCGCAATCTGATGTCCCTAAGGCAAGAGTATTTTCGGCATTAGGCACCTCGCCGGAAGTCGGCGGAGCGAGAGCAGAAGGTCATTGAGCGACATGGCCCATCTCCCGACGTGAGCTGCCGCCCGCAGCACCGCGATGCCCTGCTCCTGAGATCGATCCATTCCCCTGCCCCGCGCTGGAGTGCCATGATGGGATCGGGCTATGGCAGCCACAGTAGCATTTCTTGAACTCAGGCATCCCCCTTACCAAAGCCTTCATCTGTCGTAACGTGGACCGCAAGACTTGAGAGCAGGTCACCAATGAACATTAGGGGATGAGGATGGTGACCATTTATCGATGAGCTGGACCTCTTGCCAAGATGAACGAGGTAGGAGAACGGTCGCTGCTATTGACATGCCTTTCAGACTAAACCTACGTTGCCGTCAATGAATTCGAAAGGCGTGAATGTGACTTGTCTTAGATTACTGGCGCTCATCGGTTCTTTGCTGGCCACCTCGCTTCTACCCAACGAGACCCTGGCGGAAGAGCAGAATGCCTACATCGTCTCGCATGAAGAACCTGCTGCGCAACGCGTGATGAAGATGAACCTTACTTTCACAGCCGAATTCACGGAACGTACGGTCACCGACCTTGGCGCCCAGGGCTCGACTGCAGGCGACGGGATCCATGCGCATGGAGTGCTGCAGGATTTAAGTGGGAAGGAGATTGGTCGCTTTGACACAAACCATACGTTGACCAAGCCTGGGGAAGCAGGTGAAATGCGCATGGTCCTTGCCGAGTATGCCTTTGGTGACGGGCGTGACTCCCTTCTAATCGCGGGGGCGGAGCTGTTTCAGAAGTCATTTGGAGTTGTAGCTGAGCAGAGAGACCTTCTATATGGGGTCCTCGCGGGTACCGGGAAATTCGCTGGTGCACGAGGTGAATGTTACGTCAAACGTTCGTCTAATGGTCAGTATATGGTGAACTGCGTGCTCTTTGTGCCAGAGCTCTAAGTCCGCAACATACCTGAGGAAGCGCCGGACTCGTGAGAGGCATTCGCTTCCTGCAGGCATTGCCACCCGCGCGACACTCGACTGATCGTGCGACCGGCGCGGGCGTATTTCAGTGATACGACGGCAGCTTCCCAAGCTGCATGTGCGAGGTGCGGATCGCCCACTTCAGGCCCTGTGGCCAGTAGGCATCAGGCTTCAGGATGCCTTGTGCCTTTGCAGCCAAAACGCGATCGACCCAGACCTGAGCAGAAAGCCGCCTACCAATGTGGTCATTCTATTGTTTCGTCTGCCAACCCAGCATTCCAAGGCGAGATACCACGAAGACTTCGGGGGAATATGCCCAGCACGCAGTCGCCCCCTTGCTGCCAGACGGTAGCTACTCTAATCTTTGATCCGGTGTTGCTGTAGTTGATTGGCAGAATGACTGCCTCACAAGGGCCGCCAACCGCAGTGACTTGGTGGGGGCAGTCAGGTTCACAACCATGGGGGCGTTGTTTATGAGACCAATACTTCTCGCGGCCTTAGTTTCTTTGAATGCGCTGAGCGTTCCGGCCAATGCAAACACTGTTGTTGATTGGCGATGGCTTAAGGGCACGACATGGTACGTCCCGACCTCCGGGCTACCGGCCTACACCTACACCCCGCTGAACAACACTCTAACCCCGGTACAAGATCAGACTGTCTACACGATCACTGGGTACAGAAATGGATATTTCTGGGGCCGAACAGCCGGACAAATAGATACAAATGATGTTTCCTGCATGTCTTTGGTCGGTTCAGTGACACCTGAAGGGAAAATCTACCTGACCTTCACGCCGTTTCCATTTAGCCCCGGAGACGAGCCGACCATCGGCGTTGGCACGATGGTGCGAAAAGCTGGAAAATGGACGATGCAAAACCAGATGTCGACCGGCTCGCCCAGCCTTCAGATCGGCCATTGGGCTTACATGGTTCAGACAAAGCCCAATACTGCATCCTGGCACTCTCTTCCCGGTGTCGGCGTGTCGGTACCAGAGTTCATGGAGGATTGCCTCGACGCCGCGCCTACAGCGCCACCGCCGTGAACAGATCAGTCCAGGTCACAGTTTTTCATCCAGCACGTGACCGACCCCCAACGAGTGGTCAGGGTTGAATGTTAGTGCATGATTGGTTTGGGCGCCAGCGCGGGCGGCGAAGCCGGTGGGGGTAGCGCAGCCGCCCGCGCGGACTGCGGAATGAAGACCTCCGGGGCTGGGGGCCGATAGCCCAGTGATCCGTTTGGTCGAAGCGTATTGTAGAAGCGCCGCCAGCTTTCGACGATGACGCGGGCTTCGGCGAGCGTGTAGAAGATCTCGCCATTGAGAAGCTCGTCGCGGAGGCGGGCGTTGAAGCTCTCGACGTATCCATTCTCCCATGGGCTCCCTGGCTCAATATAGGCGGTCTTTGCGCCTACGGCGGCGATCCATTCCTGGACGGCCTTCGCAACGAACTCCGGGCCATTATCGGATCGTATGTGTTCCGGCACACCCCGGAGGATGAAGAGATCGGACAGGACATCGATGACGTCGGACGACTTGAGCTTCCGGTTGATCCTGATCGACAGGCATTCTCGCGTGAACTCGTCCACCACGTTCAGCATGCGATACTTCCGTCCGTCATGGGTGCGATCCTCCACGACGTCATAAGACCAGACATGGTTTGGCCGTT
>JBIIGF010000207.1:0-4626 GCA_044236665.1 Aestuariivirga sp.
GCCGCGCCATGATTATCAGGGCTGCCTCAGGGCCATTGCCGCCATGGTGCAGGCACTGGAGGACAAGACCGGGCGGCGCGGCAGTGTCGGCATCGGCATTCCCGGCTCGCTGGAGCCGAAGAGCCGGCTTGGCAAGGGGGCGAGTTCCACCTGGATCCTCGGCAAGCCCGTGGAGGCCGACCTCGAGGCCGTGGTCGGCCGCGACATCCGCGTCGAGAATGACGCCGATTGCTTTGCAGCCTCGGAGGCGGTGGACGGTGCGGGTGCTGGCCACAACGTCGTCTTCGCGGTGATCCTCGGTTCGGGGGTTGGTGCGGGCATCGCGGTCAACGGCCGCGCCCATCACGGGCCCAACAATTCGGGCGGCGAGTGGGGGCATAATCCGCTGCCCTCTCCCGATACGACCGAGCTTCCCGGCAAGCCCTGCTACTGCGGTCGTGTCGGTTGCATCGAGACCTGGTGCTCGGGCCGCGCCTTCGAGGCGCAATATGCCGAGCACAAGGGTGTGGAGCTGAAGGCGGCCGAGATCATGGAGCTGAAACGGCGCGGTGACCATCTCGCCAGCCTCCTGTGGCGGCGCTATGTGGACCGCGTGGCGCGCGGCCTTGCAACCGTGGTCAACACGCTGGACCCTGACGTGCTGGTGATGGGCGGGGGCATGTCCAACGTCGACGAGCTTTATGAGGACCTGCCGCCCGCACTTGCGGCGCGCACCTTCTCGACGGTGTTCCACACGCCGGTGCTGCGCAACAGGCATGGCGATGCGAGCGGCGTGCGCGGTGCCGCATGGCTCTGGAAGGATTGAGATGAAGGACAAATTCGCGTTCGGCCTCGCGCTGGTGCAGGAGGCGGGGGAGCTGGCGCTGAGCTACTTCAACGCGCGCGACACGCTCACCATCGCGAGCAAGGGGCCGCAGGATCTCGCCAGCGAGGCAGACCTCAACACCGAGCTCCTGATCCGTGACAGGCTTGCCAAGGCCTATCCGCAGGATGCCTTCCTCGGCGAGGAAACAGCACCGACCCATTACACGGCGGGGCAGGGCATCTGGGTGGTCGATCCCATCGATGGCACGCAGCCCTTCATCCTCGGCATGACCAGCTGGTGCGTGTCGATTGCCTATATGCAAGACGGCATCGTGCAGTTCGGCATGGTGTTCGCGCCGGCGCGCGATGAACTCTTCGCCGGCGGCTTTGATATTCCGGCAACGCTCAACGGCAAGCCGATCCATGTCAGCACGGCGCGCTCGGTGCGCGAGGGCATCACCTATGCGGGTTATTCGCCGAAGAGCGGGCCGCATGAATTCCTCCCCGGCTTCACGCGCCTGCTGGAGAGAGGCGGCATGTTCTACCGCGATGGGTCGGGTGCGCTGGGCCTCTGCTATGTGGCGGCGGGCCGTCTCGTCGGGTTCTTCGAACCGCTCATCAGGTCATGGGATGCGCTCGGCGCCATCGCGGTCTGCGAAGGCGCGGGTGCCAGGGTCAGCGATTTCCTCGCCAATGACGGATTGTTCAGGGGCAACAGCCTGATCGTGGCGGCACCGGAGGTGTATGGCGAGATCGAGGAGATCGTGAAGGGCTAACGCGCCTTGCCTTCATCACCGTATGCCCGTGTTCAGACCGGGTGCCACCATTTGCCATTGAGAACGACGCCGCGGGACGTGATGCGCTGGCGGCCTTCGAGGTGCTCCCCCACCACGTCCACATAATCGAAGCTGCCGTCCTCGACGGTAAGCAACGTCGCATCGCCGGCGCTGCCCGGCTTCAGGCTGCCGAGTTCCGGGCGCTTCAGTGCGAAGGCGGCATTCTCGGTCGAGGCCTTGATCACCTCGTTCAGGCTCATGCCGAGGCAGAGGAACTTCGACATGGTGGTAACCTGATCGAAGGCCGGGCCATTGATGCACAGCGCGTGCACATCGGACGAGATGGTGTCGGGCGCGAAACCGTTGGCCAGCATGGCGCGGGCCGTCCTGAAGGAGAAGGAGCCCATGCCGTGGCCGATGTCGAACAGCACGCCGCGCTTGCGCGCCGCCAGCACTGCGGGCTTCACCGTGCCTTGCGCGGTGGCGGGCGAATTGGGGAAGGGGCGGAAGGCATGGGTCAGAACGTCACCCGGGCGCAGCCGTTCGATCACCTCCTCATAGGAAGGCGGCGGCTCATCGATATGGGCCATCAGGGGCAGGCCGGTTTCCTCGGCGACCTGCAGCGCGATGTTGAGCGGTGCCACGCCCTGATCGCCCGAGGCATGGCGGCCGACCCGCACCTTGATGCCGACGATGCAATCGCGGTTGGCATCGGCCACTTCGGCGGCGGCCACCGGGTCCATCAGGCGGATGTCTTCGCTTTCGCCCACCATGACCGTGTTGGAAAAGCCATAGATGCCAGCATGGCTCACATGCAGATAGGCGAGGATCCGCACCGCAGAAGGCTCTATCACGTGCTTGCGGAAGCCCATGAAGTTTCCGGGCCCGGCGGAACCGGTATCGACCGCAGTGGTGACGCCGGACGTGCGGCAGAACGCTTCCGCGTCGATCCCGAGCGAGGTGCCACCCCAATAGACGTGGGTGTGGAGATCAATGATGCCGGGCGTGACGATGAGGCCCGAGACATCACGCAGTTCAGCGCCGGTTTCATCGAGGCGGGGCGCAATGGCGGCCACCTTGCCGCCCGCGAACCCCACATCCCTGATGCCATCAAGCCCCTGCGAGGGATCGATGACGCGCCCACCCCTGAGAATCAGATCCATGCGACGAGCCTAGCCGACTTACAGCTTGCGGCCCAGCATCGGCCCGGCGGTCGTTCCCTTGGAACTGCGCAGCAGGGCGGAGATGATGGATGTATCCTCGCCCACCACGGGGCTCCTGTTGGTGCTGATGTCGATCACGCGCCCGTCAACCAGGCCATATTGGGCGAAGCTCTTCACCTGGCCTTGTTCGGTGAAGCGGATGGCGATCACCTCGCGGTCGGTCTCTTCCTTGATGAAGGCTTTGCTCTTCACCATGGAGGTGATGTAGTAGTAACTGTCGCCCTTGAATTGCACCGAGGCTGTGGTGGACGGTGTGCCGAGGACGCCCTCCACCTCCATTTTCGTCATGCCGGTGGTGATCTGGTTGAAGGCGCCGGGCTTCGGCACATAGCCGCGATGGCTGATGGAGGGCGTGCAGCCCGCAAGGATGACCGCAATGCCAGCGGCGGCGAGCCATGTGGAGGAAAAAACTCTGGTGGATTTCGGCATCGGCGGCAATCTTTTTTCCCAATCTCGGTGCAACCAGTTAAGAATCGATCAACCCTCATTTTCCGTTAACGGCACGATGATGATCCTGAAAAGACTCTTCCAGCGCTCTCCAACCCCTGAACGCCGCTGTTACGAAGCAATTGTGGCTGCCGCGCGGCACCCCGTATTCTATGCCGATTGGGGCGTGGCGGACACGCTGGATGGCCGTTTCGACATGATCGCCCTGCATGCCTACCTGATCCTCGACCGGCTGAAGGGCGAGGAACCGCGGTTCCGGCAGGACCTCGTGGACGAGTTTTTCCGCGACATGGACCGCTCGCTCCGCGAAATGGGCGTTGGCGACATTTCGGTCGGCAAGAAGGTGCGCAAGATGGCCGAGGTGTTCTATGGCCGGGTCGCCGCCTATGACAAGGCGATGGCGGAACCGGATGTACTTCTGGCCCCGGCGCTGGCGCGCAATGTTTTCCCTGATGGGGAGGCGGGCACTGGTGCGGAGCGGCTGGCGGCCTATATGCTGGCCCAGCGCAGCCATCTGGCATCGCAGGAGCCGCGGGCGATCGCCGCAGGCACTGTCCGTTTCAGGGAGCCGTGAGCCATGAAGTCCCGCACGCCGCACATCGAGTTTTCCCGGCCGCTGCAGACCGACCGTGTGCCAAGAGCGGGCTCGACCGAAAAGCTCAAGGCCGAGCCTGAAGAACTGCAGGCGCTGGCGAAGCGCATGAAGGTTCCTGCCATCCATGCGTTGTCCGCCGAAATCCGGGCCACGCCGTGGCGGGGCGGCGGCATCAAGCTCGAAGGCCATATCACGGCTGATCTCGAACAGGTCTCGGTGATCAGCCTCGAACCCTTCCGTGAAACGGTGTCCGTGCCGCTCACACGTTATTTCCTGCCGGCAGGGGCGGTGGCAGAGAATGCCGATGAGGATGATGCTGACCCTATCGAGAACGGGTGGATCGACCTCGGGGAGGTTGCAGCGGAGACACTGGCACTCGACCTCGACCCCTATCCAAGGAAGCCCGGTGAGGCCTTCAGCGAACATATCGAGGATGACGGCGCGGCGGAAAAGGCACCTTCGCCCTTCGCCATTCTGGGCCAGCGCAAGCCGCAATGATCCCTCCGGCATGAATTTCGCCCTTTTTGAAATGACATTTCCGGGGCAATCTCCTATGGCTTCGCGGGGCCGGTTCCGCCTGTTGTGACGGACCTGCACCGGCGTATCAGACCTTCAGCGGCAAGACATTGACAGCAATGAAACATTTAACCATCGCGCTGGATGCGATGGGAGGCGATATCGGGCCAGAGATGGTGATTCCGGGTGCGGCCATGTCGGTGGTCCGCCATCCGGAGATCCGCTTTCTGCTGGTCGGCGACCGCAGCCGCATCGCGCCGCTGCT
>JBIIGF010000208.1:0-4611 GCA_044236665.1 Aestuariivirga sp.
CTGGCCAAAACGCCCCGCCCGGCTCCGGCGTCAAACCACCGGAAAGCCGCTTTAGCTCAGTTGGTAGAGCACATCATTCGTAATGATGGGGTCAGGTGTTCGAGTCACCTAAGCGGCACCATTTCTGCTAGTCAATTCGCGCAGGCGGGCCGAAAAACGCGATCGGTTACCGATTGATGCTTACGTCATCATCATGCGGCTGTGCTGTCGTCCGCCGGCCGCCCCCCGATCACATGATTCCAAGTGTGCGGCCGTGATCTTTCACGCTGGCACCACAAGCATGGCTCAGTCAGTTCACATCACACTGGAACCGGCCAGATCCATGTTGCCTGCGAGACAAGAAGGCACCCGGCAGGCCGGGCACACCAGATTTGCGTTGAGCCACCGACTGCGCCGACAAGCCGCGCGAAACCAAAAGTCCGAAGATAACCGGAAACAAGCGGACTTGATCGCGGCAAGACCAACATGGACACATGTAACTGGATCATCTTACACAGCAAATTCGCACCGCAGGCGAATGCGGCCTACACAGGAGCATCAAAACGATGCAATCCCTTGCTCAAGCAAAACCAATATGGTCTCCTGCAACCCTGTCTGGCGCATGAAGTCATTACGTCGAAAGCTATGCAACCATCACCTCCGCCCCACCTACAGAGAAGAGCCAAAAGCTGCGTATCTTTTTGCTTGATACCAAGGGCAAATCCAAGCAATCGGGAGAAATTCGCGCAAGTGCTGGCCTGCTCCTGTCCGACAAGTCAGTCCAATCATGTCTGCGCCCACTAAGAAGGTTATGGCATGATCCTCTTTGACCGGCATATCGTCCTTGAAATTCATTACAACACGATCCGTCGTCCCATTGACATGACGGGAAGCGGTGATTTCAGGAAACTGGCAGTCCGCATCAAGGAAATCAATTTCTTCTGCCCCCTGACAGGCGAAAGCCTCGGGTACTTCGACTTTCGTGCCACCTCCCAAGCGGGGTGGGAAGCCATATATGGGCTCAGCCTCAGGGAGCAAGAAGGCCGCTGGAGCGACGGACCCGACACAATGCTGTATTTCCAGCTTCACAAGGAACCCGTTGCCGGCCTCAGAATAGTGATAACCCACGACGTGATTGAGGCGTCGATAGAGGGTACCATAAGGGTCAACAAGGGCCCCGCACATCCACTCACGTTTCAAGGGGGCAATGTCGTAGCACGCTGTGAAGCCGCAACAGGCGATCAGCAGATTACGCACAATGTCTCAGGGAACCTTGCGGCCGCGGTGGCTGCCTCCATAATCATCGTCACCCACAATCATCCCTTGCTGACCTTTGCCTGCGTATTGTCAGTCCTTGCATCGGACACCACGCATTCATACGAGATAATTCTGGTCGACAATGGGAGTAACGCCGATTGCTGCAAATCAGTAAGCGAACTCGGCTTGCCCGTAAGGTTGCTGAGCCTCAGGGAACCGGCATCCTTTGCAACGGCCAACAACATCGCTGCCGAACACGCCCGCGGCAACGTCCTTCTGTTCCTCAACAATGATGCGTTCGTCACGGCGGATACAGTCGAACAACTCCTGAATGCCGCGAGTGATGACAGTTGCGGCCTTGCCGGTCCGATCTTCCGCCATCCAGATTGCTCCCTACAAGAGATCGGCCGCTTCATATCGGTTGATGGAACGACAACGAGCCAGCTTTCCAACGGCATGAACTGGGAGTCCATCTTTCCACATGCAGCCGACTACGTCTCAGCCGCCTGCGTAGCGGTCAGACGCAGTGTCTTCCAGTCGGTTCAGGGATTCGATGGGCGCTTTCAATGGGCATATTTTGAGGATGTTGATCTGTGCCTGAAAATCCGGTCGATGGGCAAACACATTCGCATCGTCCCGGCTGCGCAGGTTCTGCACATTCAAAACGCAACCGCCCGCAAGCCTGACTTCGACGGACTCCGAGCCGCGGCTTATGCCATCAATCTGCACATATTCCGCGCGCGGTGGGGCAACTGGCTGGTCAGCCGCGAATTTGCAGGTTCCCGCGTCTTCTCCCTGCTTGATCCAGAACAGACCCAGCGGCAGATTGCGAGGTTTCCGCAGTCAACCCTGAACTGTGTGGCCTACAGTGAGGATATTCACTCTCAGCAAGGTGGGTCGGTCACAGCCCTCGCGGCTGCCCTCAGCCAGTTGCATCCGACCGCTCTCCTGCACCCGCGCCCTCAATCGGTTATCGAGATCTGCACTGCCGCCTCGGAAAGGGGACTTGATCACATTCGGATGACCGCATGTGAACCTCATGATCTCATGACCCGTGAATGCGACATCGCCGTTGTCAGCAGCCGCATCTTTCCTACAACCGCCCCTGGTTACGGAAACCTGCGAATTCTGCACTGCCCTTTTCCAGTCAATCAGGCCTCCACTCAGTTCGACGACGCAAAGCGCCTTCTCGGTGCGCTTCTGAATTTCGATGGGGTCATCACCGATTCCGACTATAGCCGGCGCGCGATGCTTGAATTCATCACTGCCATCGGCGGCTCGGGAATGAAAATCCAGGTCATCCCTCCAGCTATCGATCTATGTCCCGACACCAACCATGACGTAGCGCGTGACAACATCATTGTCAGCGAAGGACCTCTTTCTTCCGAAGGCTCCGCGACCGAAGGCCACGTCGCCGCAATCCGCGCATTCATGAGGCTTAAGACCATCAAGGGATTCGGGGATTGGCGACTGGTGATTGTCGCACGGACAAACTCTGTTCTGGATTTTCAGTTCCTCGATCACCTGAAGAAGCTCACGAGCCGTCTTGATGTTGATATCCTGGCTGAACCTCCACGCGGCACCCTTCTCAGGCTGCTGTCGCGTGCGAAGGTTTATCTCTCTTTGCGGGGCCTTGGTGTCGGGCCTGCAGAGAGTCCCTGGCGATGCGCTGAGTCGATCTCGGACGTGGGTCGCGCAATCTCATGGGGCTGCGTTCCGGTGGTTTTCAACAAGGGGGCAGACTTCGACTTTGTTGCGAGCGGCAATCTCGGCTTTTCGTTCGGGGACGAGGCCAGCCTTCTGGCAGCACTCACCGATGCCGCAATGACGGCCGGAAGTTCGGGACTAGCTCCCGAAAAACGGGCATCCGTTGCGGCATATTCGAAGGAAGCCTGCCTGTCCGCACTGTCAGCCTATGTTGCGGAGTTGAGACGCGCCAAGGGCGTTTGCCGGAAGAGGAGTTTCCGCTCATCACATGGCGATGAGAAGCTACCCGCGCTGGTCGTTGTCGGTTGCCACCGATCAGGCACATCAGCAATGGCGCGTGTGCTGTCCATGACGGGCGCCGATCTCCCCATGGACTTGATGAGAAGGCAAAACGACAATCCCGCCGGGTTCTGGGAGTCCACCGGGATTGCGGACTTCAATGATGCTGTTCTCGGCTCGTATGGAACGCGCTGGGACGATCCATTCGTCTACTTCTCCCGGCCCAACCGCCTGGAGGGAATATCCGACACCCAGAAGAAAGAAGCCATTTCACTTCTGATGTCAAACTTCCCCGGAAACAGAGTGATCGTCTTGAAAGATCCTCGCATATCGGTGCTGATTCCACTCTGGGACATGGCTCTGAAGGATTCCGGCTTTGACCCACACTACGTTGTCATGGTTCGCGAACCACGCGAAGTGGCCGCCTCGCTTGCATCGCGAAACGGTTTGCCGGTCAGCAAGGGGCTCCTTCTCTGGTCCAGTTATCTTCTTGCTGCAGAAAGGAGCACGCTCGGAGCAAAGCGGGCATTCGTCCATTACCCGGACCTGTTATCGAAGCCGGAACTCACGGTTGGCAGGCTGCAGTCGCAATTGGGCCTGGGCTTGGAGAAGATCGAATCGGCAAGTCATGACATACGGAAATTTCTTCGCAGCGACCTGCACCATCAGAGGATCTCTGATCCATGGTCCGAGCCGATCGCGAAGCCTGTACACCGGTTCTACAAACAGCTCCTGGGTTGCTGTGGTGAGAAAGCAATCGTGGACAGGGAGGCAGAGACGTTCGAATCGTGGCTCAGTGACATGAATCGGTTCCTGTCACATTGAAGGGTTTCGCATCTTTTTCAGGTCGAATTCCGCAGATGGCCTCGTGTCACTCGCATGTTCAAAGTCCATCGCGTGGCCCTCTTTCACGATCCAGCCGTGAGGCGACCCTCGATGGAATGGACGTCCTGTTGCGCAGTTGATGCATTGCTCATGTGCCTTGATCTGGCGCTGGCACTGCCAGAGGAAGGGCACACGTTGTTCAGCATCGGAAGGATCGTTTCGTTCAGCAGCGCCCCCATGAAGACTGGCAAAATCTCTTGAAGAGGGCAATTTGCCGAGACGTTTACGGCGCGATCCCTTGCCATTCGTTACGGCGTTCCCGCGGCGGAGGCTGGTACGCGAGGCGGGTTCACTCGATGCCGCTGTCAGAAGTGAAGAACGGGGCCTGTTTGCAGTTTGCGTCCATCCACCCGGCGGCGGCACGGAGGTTTCGTCGAATCCCGGCCGAAACGCGCTCCTGAACAGTCACTCGGCAAATGTCCTTGGTTGCAATCTCCGCTGTATTTAATCCATTTTCAATGACATTGACTCGTTGAACCACACTCTTATTTTAATCGTAATTCT
>JBIIGF010000209.1:0-4603 GCA_044236665.1 Aestuariivirga sp.
CACCAAGCTCACCAAGCGCAATGCGGGCCAGTTCCCGGAAGAGCGCGTCACCGAGGTGATCGACGGCCGGGTGGATGTGAAGGTCCACGGCCTGCGCGACATGCCGGTGTGGGGTGACTGGTTCAACGCCGAGGCCGTTTCTCCGGAAATGGACAAGGACTCACGTGAACTCGTGGTGCAGGACCGCATCCAGTCGCTGGTCAGCTTCATCAAGAGCATTCAGGTCAATTAGCGAACCGCCCCTGACGCGGGGCCTCCGAAGATCCGCCGGACGGCAAGGCGCAGGCGCTGCAGGGCCGTGGGATCCGCCAGCGCCTGGCGAAGTTTGTGCAGCAACTCCGCATCGCTCTGGCCGCGCCCCGCCGTGCGAATGCCAAGGCCCCGGGCCGCGTCAAGCAGGGCGTCATGGGCGCCCGGAACCGGTGCCATCATGTCATCCTCGGACGCAATGTCATCCGCCCGCGCCACCGTCACCTCGCTGAGCGGCGCTCCGAGGCGCGCCTCCATCCAGGCGATATCGTCCTGCTGGTCGGCGATCAGTTCCTCCAGCAGGGCGGGTGCCAGGGTGAATTTGTCCTGGCCCAAGGGCGGCAGCAAGGCCAGAAGCCGCTTGGCCTCGGCGCCCTTCATCGGGCGAATGCCCTTGTCATCGCAGTAGCGGTTGTACTGGAACATCAGGCAGACGGATTGCCTGGGCCAGGATTCATTGCTGGTGACGATCCGCTCGCGCGGCAGGGCCATGCCGAGAGTGTTGCAGAAATCCTCCACAACATCGCCGCCCGTCAGGCGCTGGCGGTCGAACAGCTTGAGGCTGACGCGGTCGCGGCCGAACAGCGTGTCGAACTTCTCGAACCGTCGCTGATATCGCGGGCGGACCTGCTGCAGCTCGAAGCGGGGACGTCCGCCCGAGCGGACCATCTGCTGGAAGACGCTGGTGATGAAGCTCCGCGGCGGCCGCACATAGCCGATGATCCGGATGTCCTCGCAATCCTGCCGCAGCCGGTCGCGCATCCGCTTGAGCTCCGGCGCGCCGAGCTTGCCGATGTCTTCGCCTGATATGATCAGCGTACGCGCACCCGCCGTGCGGATCGCGGTGGCGAGGTCCTGTTCGACGGCGCGGACCAACGCCTTCATGCCGGCAGGATCCGCCGCCAGCGCGCTGTTTGAATGGTGACGTTCCGGCGTGTCTGAGAACAAGCTGAACATCGCCACGCTGTGGTTGGAACTTCTGCCGAGCCCCGCATAGCAGAACGCCTGATCACCAAACCCGGCAAGACTCTTCTGGATGGACGAGGTGCCGGTCTTGTGCATTCCGATGTGGATGACGCATTTCGTCATGGTGTCGGTTCCACTTGCCGAGGCGGCCAGAAAATCAGAATGCAAGGCCTTGCGGCTCAGCGGTTGAGCGCCGCCACGAGTTGGGCCACGTCGCCGTTCCGCTTCGAGAGGTAGGATGTGAAGATGCCGCGCTGGAGATAGATGAGCGAGAAACCCATCACCTTCGCATCGCCCACCTTGTAGCCGCTGCCCCTCTTCACCAGTTTCCACACCACCGTGTAGGACTTGCCGGACATCAGGAATACCTTGGTCTGGACGTTGACGTCCTTGCCGTCCTCATCGGCCTTGCCGATCTCGTATTTGGCAACGGTGTAATCGCGCGACTGGTCCGCGAAGTAGCGTGACATGAAGCTGACGGTGCCGGCGTAATAGGCCTGCTTCTGCGAGGCGGGAAGCTTCGGCTTGTACTGGCCGAGCGAATAATCGGCGATGGCGGGCACATCGGCATGGCGCTGGATGGCGCGCTTGAAGGCAGCCACCGTTCCCTGACGGTGGGCGTTCAGCATGTCCTTCGCCACCTTCTTCATGTAGGCGATGGCAGCACTGTCAGACGCGAAGGCGGGAGACGCCAGGGCCGCTGCCAGTCCGAACACGGCGGCGCGACGCGTCAGGCCCACTGTCCGGCGCGATCGGGTATCAGACATGATTCGCTTTCCGCTGCCTTGCATCAGACCGCCATAATGGACAGTCTGCGGCCGCGTCAACAATGCGAGTCCTGCCTACCAGGTTTCGGCTTCCCGCAACTCGGCGAACAGCGGCTCGAAATCACCCTTTGAGGACTTGAGGACCTTGCCGAACCTGTCCTTCATCGAGATGGTCAGCCACACGCCCTTGATGTTCACGTCGCTCACCCGGAAGCCATTGCCGGAGGGCGTCAGCCGCCAACGCACCTGCTCGCGCCCGCCGCCGCCCGTGATGGCGCTCTGGATCACGGTGAACTTGCCCTGCTTGGTGGTGGACATGATCTCCAGCTTCGAACCGCGGAAGTCCTCAAGGTAATAGACGAACAGCGCGGCCGCATAATTGCTGACGAGCGTGTAGAATTCCGACCGCTTGTCCGGAGGCAGTTTCTTGGCGTAGGGCCCCAGCGCGTAATCGGCGATGCCCTTGAGATTGATGTACCGATTGAGCAGCTCGGCGAATTTGGCCTTGAGGGCGGGTCCCTTCTTGCCGTTGTTCGCAAGGCTCATCACGTCTTCCGCGATACCCGTCACATAGTCCTCGGCCGGCGCATTGGCCGCTGCGGGCGCCACGGGCGCCACCAACGCAAACAGAGCCGCCAGTGCGGCTCCGCCAAGTTCCCGCCGGGTCAGTGGGCGAAGTCCCCGATTACGCATGAAACCTCCAAAAGGCCGGATTTCCCCGTCCGATCACATGCTTGAGTATAGGCCGCGAAATCTTGACGATTGCAAGACGCGACGGTGCAAAAACACAAGCATTTGAAAAAACGGGATCCGGGATGCGGTGTTGCCATCGACATAAAGATATGTTTATATGATTATGGAGGTGATGTCGATGGATGAATTGCTTTCCGGCCTGCGCGCCGCTGCCGAAGCAACACGGGTGCGGATCCTGTTCATCCTCGCCCATGGCGAGGCCAATGTCAGCGAACTGACCCAGATCCTGGGCCAGAGCCAGCCGCGCGTCAGCCGCCACCTGAAGCTCATGGCGGAAGCCGGGCTCATCAGCCGACACAAGGAAGGCAACTGGGTGCTGTTCCGTCTGCGCGAGGAAGACATGGGCGGTGCCCTGTCGCGCGCCATCGTCGATCTTTTGCCCGGCGCCGACCCCGTGCTGGCGGGCGATCTTGCCAGGCTTGAGGACATCCGCAGCCGGCGGGCCGAGGCGGCCTCGCGCTATTTCGCCGAGAATGCCGCCCAGTGGGAGCAACTGCGCTCGCTGCATGTCCGCGAGGAGGATGTCGAGCAGGCCATGGTCAGGCTTGCCGGGGGAAGCCCCATTCGCCTCCACGTCGATCTCGGCACCGGCACCGGTGCGGTGCTGCGCCGCTTCGCCGGACTTGCCACGCAATCCATCGGCATCGATTCGAGCCGCGACATGCTGGCAATCGCCCGCGTGAACCTCGAAGCCTCGGGCATCCGCAATGCCCAGGTGCGGCATGGCGAAATCTATGCCCTGCCGTTCCCCGATGGCTTTGCTGATTTCGTGACGCTGCATCAGGTTTTGCACTTCCTCGAAGACCCGGCCCGCGCGCTGGCAGAAGCCGCGCGCATCCTCGAACCGGGCGGCCGCCTGCTGATCGTCGATTTCGCCCCCCATGATCTCGATGAATTGCGCACCGAACATGCGCACCGGCGCCTGGGGATCGCCGCCGAACACATGACCCAATGGCTGAACCGCGCCGGCCTGACACTGACACAGCATGACGTGCTGCCGCCGCCATGGCGAAAGGAGGGTCAGGGCCTTACCGTTTCATTGTGGCTTGCCTCGGCCGCACCCCGCAACGCCGTATCCCCCACCCGCATCAGGGACAGTGCCTCATGATCGCTTTTGCTGACGACACATCGGGCCTCACAGTATCCTTCGAATTCTTCCCGCCGAAGGCCGAAGGCGATGATGGGTTCTGGCGCACCATCGCCAAGCTGGAGACGGTGGCGCCGAGTTTCGTGTCCGTCACTTATGGCGCGGGTGGCACCACACGTGACCGCACGCTCAACACGGTTCGCCGCATCTCGGCGGAAACGGCGCTGAAGCCTGCAGCGCATCTCACCTGCGTCGGCGCCAGCAAGGCGGAGGTGAACGCCGTGGTGAGAGACTTCGCCGCCGCGGGCGTGCGCCACATCGTGGCGCTGCGCGGCGATCCGCCGGGCGGAGTCGGCGCCAAATTCGTGCCTCATCCCGAAGGCTATCGGAACGCTGCCGACCTGGTGCGTGGCATCAGGGAACTGGGCGATTTCGAAATCTCGGTCTCTGCATACCCGGAGCGCCACCCCGAATCGGTGTCGATCGAGGAGGACCTGGCCTTCATGGCGGACAAGGCCGAGCATGGCGCCACCCGCGCCCTCTCCCAGTTCTTCTTCCACAACGCCTTCTTCCTGAGGCTCCGCG
The DNA here is from genome assembly GCA_044236665.1 of Aestuariivirga sp. Lineage (GTDB taxonomy): Bacteria > Pseudomonadota > Alphaproteobacteria > Rhizobiales > Aestuariivirgaceae > Aestuariivirga. The sequence continues at coordinate 4,408 of JBIIGF010000209.1, forward strand.
ACCGCATCGCGGCGCGCGGCATCGACATCGACCTCGTGCCGGGCATCCTGCCCATCACCTCCTTCGCGCGGGTCAGCGAATTCGCGGCAAAGTGCGGCGCGCATATTCCGCCTGCACTGGCCCGGCGCTTCGAGGGATTGGACGATGACCCGGAAACCCGCAACCTCGTCGCGGCCATGGTGGCGGCTGAGCAGGT
>JBIIGF010000210.1:0-4593 GCA_044236665.1 Aestuariivirga sp.
GGGCATCAGCGTCGGGGTGCGGGACATCTCGCTGGCCGGGCGCATCATCGCGAGCTTCCCCGAACGGCTTACCCCGGCGCAACGCCAGCCGGATGATCTCGCCATCATGGGCGATCTGGTGAAGAAGCCCGCCGCGAATGTGATCAAGCTGCCCAACATCTCGGCCTCGGTGCCGCAGCTCACCGCCGCGATCAAGGAGTTGCAGTCGCAGGGCTATGACCTGCCGGACTATCCCGAAAACCCCACGACCGACGCGGAGCGCGACATCCGCAGCCGCTACGATGCCGTCAAGGGCTCGGCCGTGAACCCGGTTCTGCGCGAAGGCAACTCAGACCGGCGCGCCGCCATCGCGGTGAAGAACTACGCCAAGGCCAATCCGCATTCGATGGGCGCCTGGAGCGCCGCCAGCAAGACCCATGTGTCCACCATGGGGGCTGGCGATTTCCGCTCGAACGAAAAATCCGCCACCATCACGGCGGCCCAGGCTGGCCCGGCGCGCATCGAACTCGTGATGCGTGATGGCAAGACCCGGGTGATGAAGGAAGGCGTCAGCTATCCGGCCGGTACCATCGTCGATGCGACATTCATGTCGGCTGCCGCGCTGAAGGCCTTCCTCGCCGCGGAGATCGACAGCGCCAAGCGGCAGGGCGTGCTGTTCTCGATCCACCTCAAGGCCACCATGATGAAGGTCTCAGACCCCATCATCTTCGGCCACGCGGTGACGGAATTCCTGAAGCCGGTGTTCGACAAGCACGGCGCTGCGCTGAAGGCCGCAGGCGTTGACGCCAATTCCGGCCTCGGCACCTTGCTGGAGCGGGTGGCCACCATGCCGGAGCGCGCCGCCATCGAGGCGGACATCAAGGCCGTGATGGCGGATCGCCCGGCGCTCTACATGGTGAATTCGGACAAGGGCATCAGCAATCTGCATGTGCCCTCCGATGTCATCGTCGATGCCTCCATGCCGGCGCTGATCCGGGCGGGCGGCAAGGGCTATGGCCCCGACGGCAAGCCCGCCGACACCAACTGCGTGATCCCCGACAGTTCCTATGCGGCGGTCTATGAGGAGGCGATCAACCATTTCAAGGCGACGGGTGCCCTTGATCCCGCCACGGCCGGAACCGTGCAGAACATCGGCCTCATGGCCCAGAAGGCAGAGGAATACGGCTCTCACCCCACCACCTTCGAGGTACCGGCCGATGGCGTGATGCGGATCGTGCTGGCCAATGGCGACGTGCTGCACGCGCATGAGGTGGCCACCGGCGACATCTGGCGCGCCGCCTCGACCCGTCAGGCCGCGATCGAGGACTGGATCCGCCTTGCCATCTCCCGCCAGAAGGCGGAAGGCTGCCAGGCCATTTTCTGGCTCGATGCGGCGCGCCCGCATGATGCGCAGCTCATCAACTATGTGCGTCCGGCGCTGGCCGCCGCGGGCGTCTCAGACACGTTCCAGATCCTTGCGCCGCGCGAGGCGACCCGCCTGACGCTTGAAACCATCCGCAAGGGCGAAACCTCGATCGCCATCACCGGCAATGTGCTGCGCGACTATCTCACCGATCTCTTCCCCATCCTCGAACTCGGCACCTCGGCGAAGATGCTGTCGATCGTGAAGCTGATGCAGGGCGGTGGCCTGTTCGAGACGGGTGCCGGCGGCTCGGCGCCGAAGCATGTGCAGCAGTTGATGGAGGAGAACCATTTGCGCTGGGATTCGCTGGGCGAGTTCTGCGCACTGGGCGAAAGCCTGAAGTTCCTCGCGGATGTGAACGGCAACCGCAGGGCCAAGGTTTTGGGCGAAGCGGTGGATGCTGCCACCCAGGCCGTGCTGGAGAACAACAAGTCGCCGCTGCCCAAGGTCGGCCAGACCGACAACCGCGACAGCCACTTCTTCTTCGCGCTTTACTGGGCGCGCGCGCTGGCCGCGCAGACGCAGGATGCGGAGCTCGCGGCCCACTTCAAGCCGATTGCCGAGAAGCTCGGCGCCAATGAGGCGAAGATCCTTGCCGAACTCGGCACCGGGCGTGGCAAGCCGGTGGAACTCGGTGGCTATTACCACACCGACCCGGGCAAGACCGCGGCGGTGATGCGCCCCTCCGCGACCTTCAATCAGATCATGGGCTGAGTCCGTTCCGGACGACACGAAGCCTCCAGCATCTTGCGCAAAAGAAATCCGCCCGGGCCTTGCGGCCCGGGCGGTTTTTTTGGTCAGCCTGTCAGGCTGGCGGCAATTACTGCTGCCAGGACTTGATCAGCTCGTCATAGTTGACGGTGATCGGCTTTTCCTTCTCGTTGGCGATCGGCAGCTGCGGGGCGAGGTTGCCCGCCTTCACGGCTTCCGCATTCCAGTAGGCGAGGTCGTGCTCAGGCGCGAGAACCGGGCCCTTGTCTCCCTGCACACCAGACTTTTCGATGCGGCTCAGCACCTTTTCCTGTTCGGCGCAGAGCGCGTCCATGGCTTCCTGCGGGGTCTTCGCACCCGAGGAGGCGTCACCGATGTTCTGCCACCAGAGCTGCGCGAGCTTCGGATAGTCAGGAACGTTGGTGCCGGTCGGCGACCACTGCAGGCGGGCCGGCGAGCGGTAGAACTCGATCAGGCCGCCGAGCTTCGGCGCACGGTCGGTGAAGTGCTGGAGGTCGAGCGTCGACTGGCGGATGAAGGTGAGACCCACATCGCTCTTCTTCGCGTCAACCGTCTTGGAGGTGACGAACTGGGCATAGAGCCAGGCCGCCTTGGCGCGGTCATCCGGCGTGGACTTCAGGATCGTCCACGAACCGGCGTCCTGATAGCCAAGCTTCATGCCGTCCTTCCAGTAGACGCCATGCGGCGAGGGGGCCATGCGCCACTTGGGCGTACCGTCCGCGTTCACCACCGGCAGGCCTTCCTTCACGGTATCAGCCGTGAACACGGTGTACCAGAAGATCTGCTGGGCGATCGAGCCCTGGGCCGGCAGCGGGCCGGCTTCGCCGAAGGTCATGCCCTGGGCTTCGGCCGGGGCGTACTTCTTCAGCCACTCGAGGTACTTGGTGATCGCGTAGACCGAGGCCGGGCCGTTGGTGTCACCACCGCGGGCCACGCAGGAGCCGACCGGCTGCGACTTGTCGTTCACGCGGATGCCCCACTCGTCGACCGGACGGCCGTTCGGGATGCCCTTGTCGCCGTTGCCGGCCATGGAGAGCCAGGCGTCGGTGAAGCGCCAGCCGAGCGAGGGGTCCTTCTTGCCGTAGTCCATGTGGCCATAGACTTTCTTGCCGTCGATCTCACGGCCGGTGAAGAACTCGGCGATGTCCTCGTAGGCCGACCAGTTCACCGGCACGCCGAGGTCATAACCATACTTGGCCTTGAAGTCGGCCTTGTTCTTCTCGTCGTTGAACCAGTCGTAGCGGAACCAGTAGAGGTTCGCGAACTGCTGGTCAGGCAGCTGGTAGAGCTGGCCATCGGGCGCGGTGGTGAACGACTTGCCGATGAAGTCATCGATGTCGAGGCCCGGGTTGGTGACGTCCTTGCCGGCATTGGCCATCCAGTCGGTCAGGCTGCGGGCCTGCAGGTAGCGCCAGTGGGTGCCGATGAGGTCGGAGTCGTTGACATAGGCGTCATAGATGTTTTCGCCAGACTGCATCTGTGTCTGCAGCTTTTCGACGACGTCGCCTTCGCCGATCAGGTCATGCGTGACCTTGATGCCGGTGATGGCGGTGAAGGCCGGGGCGAGCACCTTGGCTTCGTATTCGTGGGTGGTGATGGTTTCGGAGACGACCTTGATCTCCATGCCGGCGAAGGGCTTCGCCGCGTCCACGAACCACTGCATTTCCTTTTCCTGATCGGCGCGCGAGAGCGCCGACAGGCCGTTGATTTCCTTGTCCAGGAACGCCTTGGCCTCGTCCATGCCTGCATAGGCCGGGCCGCACAGGGCCATGGCAAGCAGGGCTGTCGAGACGAATAGTTGCTTTCGCATAGTTTCCTCCAGCTATGTTGACTGCACGATCAAGAGTGACCGCGGGTCTGCCGCGGTCAATCGTCAGCGGCTGACTAGACGTATCTGAACACGAGGACCGTGTAGATGACGGACAGGCCAGTCGCCCACCACAGGTCAAGGCTTGTCAGCCCCAACCAAGCGATATGAATAAACGCACTTCCGAGCAGGGAGATGAAGAGCCGGTCTCCCCGCGTCGTCTCGAAGCCCAGCACCCCGACGCGCGGCGCGCCGCCGGGGGAGGCGTATTCCCACACACCCATGCCGATCAGCATGAGGAGGATGACGCCGAAGAACAGTGCCGTTGGCAGTGTCCAAGCCATCCATGCAAAGTCCATCTCCGTGCCCTCCTCAGACGCGGCCCAGGGCAAAGCCCTTGGCGATGTAGTTGCGCACGAACCAGATCACCAGCACGCCCGGTATCAGCGTCAGCGAGCCTGCCGCGGCGAGCACGCCCCAGTCCATGCCGGAGGCAGACACGGTGCGCGTCATGATGGCGGCGATAGGCTTGGCGTCGGTGGTGGTCAGCGTCCGCGCGATCAGAAGCTCGACCCACGAGAACATGAAGCAGAAGAAGGCCGCCACGCCGATACCGGACGCGATCATCGGAATGAAGATCTTCACGAAGAAC
>JBIIGF010000211.1:0-4589 GCA_044236665.1 Aestuariivirga sp.
GAAGCTGCGGATCAAGGCGCCTCCCTCCGTGCAGCAGTGAATGCGTGTATCCTCTGCCGCAAACTCACGGATCTTCTGGCGGCAGCCGCCGCAGGGCGTGCACAGCGCCTCGCCCGTGCCGATCACCACCACTTCGGTGATGCGCCTGCTACCTGCCATGATCAGGGCCGAAATCGCCGAAGGCTCGGCGCACCAGCCTTGTGGGTAGGCGGCGTTCTCAATGTTGCAGCCAGCGTGGATGCGGCCCTGCTCGTCACGCAGCGCGGCGCCGACGCGAAACCGCGAATAGGGCGCATGGGCCTTGAGCCTGGCGGCGCGGGCGGCCTCGATCAGATCATGCATGGGTCAGCGGTCCTTCGTATAGGGAATGCCGGCGGCCTTGGGCGGTATGGACTTGCCGATGAAGCCTGCCAGCAGCACCACCGTCAAGACATAAGGCAGCATGTTGATGAACTGCACGGGGATCTGCACGCCGCCGATGGATGCGCCTTGCGTGAAATTGCCGGTCGCCTGCAGGAAACCGAAGAGCAGGCAGGCCATCATGGCGGGGTAGGCGCGCCAATTGGCGAAGATCAGGGCCGCCAGCGCCATGAAGCCGGAACCCGCCGTCATGTCGCGCACGAAGCTCGAGGACAGGGAGGTGGAGATATAGGCCCCCGCCACGCCGCAGAGCACGCCCGCGATCAGCACCGCCCGGTAGCGCAGCCATGCCACCGAAATACCGGCCGTATCCACGGCATGCGGGTTTTCGCCAACCGCCCTGAGCCGCAGCCCGAAGCGCGTGCGTGCGAGAGCCCAGGCGGTGATGGGCACCAGGGCGAAGGCGGCATAGGCGAGGATCGAATGTGCGAGGAAAATCTTCGACACGGCACCAATCACCGGCAGGTCATCGAGGGCCGGAAAGCTGAAGGGCAGGAAGCGGCCCTCGGGCGGCAGCGCCGGCGTGCGCCCGCCCTCACGGAACCATTCATTCCCCAGAACCACGGCAAGCCCCGCCGCCAGCATGTTGATGGCAACACCTGACACCACCTGATTGCCGCGCTGGCTGATCGCCGCATAGCCGTGAACGAGGGCGAATCCGACCGAAGCGAGAATGGCGAAGAATAATCCGATCCACGCCGAGCCGAAGACGGCGGATGCCGATGCGGCGGCGAAGGCCGCGATCAGCATCTTGCCTTCAAGCCCGATATCGACAATCCCGGCGCGCTCCGACCACAGTCCCGCGATGCAGGCGAGGATCAGTGGCACGCTCATGCGGATCGATGAGGCGAAAAGTTCGACATAGAGGTCCATCGCTAGGCCTCCACCCTGAGGAACAGTTTGGCCACGAAGGGCCGGAAGGCATATTCAAGCGCACCCATGAACAGGATGACGAGGCCCTGGATCACCACCACCATGTCGCGGTTGATTTCGGGCTTGGCGAAGGAGAGTTCAGAACCGCCCTGATAGAGCAGCCCGAACAGCATGGCGGCCAGCACGATTCCTATGGGATGCGAGCGCCCCATCAGCGCCACCGCGATGCCGACGAAGCCGGCACCCCCGACAAAGCCCAGCACCAGCCGGTGCTGCACGCCGAGGATCTCGTTGACCGCCATGAGCCCCGCCAGCGCGCCCGAGATTGCCATGGTGATGACGGTGATGCGGCCCGGCCGGATGCCGGCATAGACGGCCGCACCGGGGCTCGCACCCAGCGCGCGGATTTCATAACCAAGCTTTGTGCGCCACAGCAGGTACCACACGGCGAAGGCTGCCATGAGCGCGAGGAAGATCGAGAAGTTGAGTGGCGATGACGCAATCCTGACACCGAAGAACTCACGCGCCACTTCACGGAAGCTCATGATGTAGGCGCCGGTGATCTCGCGGCTCTCGACCGCCATCCGGCCGACCGGCCGGAACCAGTAATTGATCAGGTAGCCCACGAGGCTTGCGGCGATGAAGTTGAACATGATCGTGGTGATCACGATGTGGCTGCCGCGCCGCGCCTGCAGAATACCCGGAATCCAAGCCCAGACAGTGCCGGCCGCCATGGCCGACAAAATTGCCAACGGCAAGACGATGGGCCATGGCAGGAACTCGAGCCCCAGCCCGGCCGCCGCAGCGCCAACACCCGCCATATAGGCCTGGCCTTCGCCGCCGATGTTGAATAGCCCGGCATGGAAGGCGACCGCCACCGCAAGCCCGGTGAAGGTGAAATTGGTGGCGTAATAGAGAAGATAGCCCCAGCCCTTGAGTGAACCGACCGCGCCCTTCAGCATGATCCACAGTGCTTCGACCGGGTTCTCGCCGATGATCAGCACCACGAGCCCCGAGACCAGCAGCGCCACGGTGAGGTTGAGCACCGGAATGAGGCCGGCATCAACCCAGTGCGGAAGTTCGCCGCGCGCCGTCATCATCATGCCGCGTCCCGGGCCACGCCAGCCATCAGAAGGCCGAGGTCCTGTTCGCTGGCCTCTGGCCCGCGCTCGCCCATGATGCGGCCCGCGAACATGACGAGGATGCGGTCGGAGAGGGCGCGGATCTCGTCGAGTTCCACGGAGACGAGCAGCACGGCCTTGCCCTCGTCGCGCAGCTTGATAATGCGCTTGTGGATATACTCGATGGCGCCAATGTCCACGCCGCGCGTCGGCTGGCCGACGATGAGCAGATCCGGATTAGCGGTGATCTCGCGCGCGATGATCAGCTTCTGCTGATTGCCACCGGAAAACTTCGAGGACTTGAGGAACGGGTCTGGCGGGCGCACGTCGAACTCCTCCATCGCGGCGCGCGCCCTGGCTGTCACCCTGTCACGGTCGAGGCGGAAGCCATGACCCAGCGCCGGGTCATGATGCCAGCCGAGGATGGCACTCTCAGCAGCCTCGAAACTGCCGATGAGGCCGCGATGGTGCCGGTCCTCCGGTACATGGGCGATACCTTGCGCGCGCACGTGCTGCGGGTCGGCCAGACTGCCGATATCCCGGCCCTTGAAGATCACCTGGCCGGATGCCGGCTTTTCGATCCCCGCGATCACGTCAAGAAGTTCGGACTGCCCATTGCCGGACACGCCGGCAATGCCGACGATCTCGCCCTTGCGCAGGGAGAAGGACACGTTATTCACGCGGACCACACCCTTGCGGTCCTGCCAGGAGAGGTTCCTGACCTCCAACACGGTCGCGCCGGGCCGGCAGGTTTCCTTCCCGGTACTGAGCAGGACATGGCGGCCCACCATGAGATCGGCCAGTTCGCCCACATCGGTATCGATCGTCCTGCGGGTGGCGAGCAGCGCGCCACGGCGCATCACGGACACCGTATCGGTGATGGCAATGATTTCGCGCAGCTTGTGAGTAATCAGGATGACGGTCTTTCCCTGGTCGCGGAGGGTTGCCAGGATGCGGAACAAATGGTCGGCCTCATCGGGCGTCAGAACACCGGTGGGCTCATCGAGGATCAGCGTCTCGGCACCGCGGAACAGCGCCTTCAGGATTTCGACACGCTGCTGCAACCCGACCGGCAGCTCGCCGACGATGGCGTCCGGATCGACCTGCAACTCATAATCATTGGCAAGGCGGGTCAGTTCAGCACGAGCCCTAGACAGCGCCGGGCCGATGAGCGCGCCGCCTTCGGCCCCCAGCACGATGTTTTCGAGAACCGTGAAGGGTTCGACCAGCATGAAATGCTGGTGCACCATGCCGATGCCGCGGGCAATGGCATCAGACGGCGAGCGGATGCGGGCGGGTGTGCCGTTCACACGGATCTCGCCCTTGTCGGCCTGGTAAAAGCCAAACAGGATCGACATCAGCGTCGACTTGCCCGCACCATTCTCGCCGATGATGCCATGAATGCTGCCCCGGGAAATCGACAGCGTCACATCCTTGTTGGCGTGCACCGCACCAAAACGCTTGTCGATGCCGATGAGTTCGATTGCGGTGGTCATGCCTTGTCCATGTCGCGGCGCTTAAACCTGCCCTGAACATCGAAATATGCCGCCTCCGCCAAAGGGCGGAGGCGCGATGGCTCAGCCGCTTACTGGACCGGGCAGGTGTTGTCAGCGGTGTAGTCGTGCACCTTGATGGCGCCGGAGATGATGCCGGCCTTGGCCTTTTCGGCGGCTGCCTGCATCTCCGCCGTTACCAGTGCCTTGTTGTTGTCATCCATGGCATAGCCAACGCCATCCTCGGCGAGTCCAAGGGCCAGGATGCCAGGCTTGAAAGTGCCCTCCTTGCCGTCCTTCATGACGTCATAGACCGCGACATCCACCCGCTTCAGCATGGAGGTCAGCACCTTGCCGGGATGGAGGTAGTTCTGGTTGGCATCGACGCCGATCGACAGCGCGCCGCCATCGGCGGCGGCCTGCAGGACGCCCAGCCCCGTCGCGCCGGCCGCGGCATAGATCACATCCGCCCCTTGGGCCATCTGGCCCTTGGTGATTTCACCACCCTTGACGGGGTCGTTCCAGGCGGCGCCCGTGTCACCCGTCATGTTCTGAAAGATGGTGGCGTCGGGCCGCGCGGCCTTCACACCCTGCGCATAGCCACAGCCGAACTTGCGGATCAACGGAATGTCCATGCCACCCACGAAGCCCACCTTGCCGGACTTGGACGCCATGCCGGCGA
>JBIIGF010000212.1:0-4579 GCA_044236665.1 Aestuariivirga sp.
ACCTTCACCGGCTCCACCGAAGTGGGCCGCCTGCTGATGGCGCAATGCGCCCCCACCATCAAGAAGGTCGGCCTCGAACTGGGTGGCAATGCCCCGTTCATCGTGTTCGACGACGCCGATCTCGACGCCGCCGTGCAGGGCGCCATGATGTCGAAGTACCGCAACGCCGGCCAGACCTGCGTGTGCGCCAACCGCATCCTGGTGCAGGAGGGCGTCTATGATGCCTTCGCCGCGAAGCTGGCGGACGCCGTCAAGAAGCTGAAGGTCGGCGACGGCACGGAGCAGGGCGTCACCACCGGCCCGCTCATCAACAAGGCGGCGATTGCCAAGGTGCAGGAGCATATCGACGATGCCGTGAAGAAGGGCGCGAAGATCGTGCTCGGCGGCAAGCCGCTGGGCGGCAACTTCTTCGAGCCCACACTGCTGCGTGACGTGACGACCGACATGGCGGTCGCGCGCGAGGAAACCTTCGGCCCGGTCGCCCCCCTCTTCAGGTTCAAGACGGAAGAGGAAGCCATCGAAATGGCCAACAACACCGAGTTCGGCCTTGCCTGTTACTTCTATTCGCGTGACATCGGCCGCGTCTGGCGCGTGGCGGAAGGCCTCGAATATGGCATGGTGGGCATCAACGAAGGCATCATCTCCACTGCCGAAGCGCCGTTCGGCGGGGTGAAGGAATCCGGCCTCGGCCGCGAAGGCTCGCACCACGGTGTCGAGGAATATCTTGAAATGAAATACATGCTGATGGGTGGGCTCAACAAGTGACCGCAGAAGACCAGAAAAAAGCCGCGGCCATCGCCGCACTCGAATATGTGAAGCCGGGCATGAAGGTCGGGCTTGGCACCGGCTCGACAGCCGAGCACTTCATCACGGCGCTGGCCGAGAAGGTGAAGCAGGAGGGGCTCGACATCGAATGCGTCGCCACCTCGCGCAAGTCCTTCCAGCTTGCCTCGAAGCTCGGCCTCAAGATGACCAACCTCGACAAGCAGCCGCGCCTCGACATCGCGGTTGACGGCGCCGATGAGTTCGACAGCAACTTCCAGCTCATCAAGGGCGGCGGCGGCGCCATGCTGATCGAGAAGATCGTCGCGACCTCGGCGCGCTTCATGATCGTCATCGCCGATGAATCGAAGAAAGTCGGTGCGCTTGGCAGGTTTCCGCTGCCCGTCGAAGTCGTTCCCTTCGGCGTGAACGCCACGGCGTGGAAGATCGAGCGGGCACTGCGCATCCTGAACCTCAAGGGCAAGATGGTGCTGCGGCTGAAGGACGGCAAGCCGTTTGAAACCGACAGCGGCAACGTCATCATCGACGTGGCGCTCGGGCACATTCCCGAGCCGGGCCGTCTCTCGGCGCTGCTGAACAGCATTCCCGGCGTGGTGGAGGATGGCCTGTTCGTCGATGTCTGCGGCATCGTGCTGATGGGCACCAATGATGGCGTGAAGACGTTCCGCAAGGGATGAGCGGTTTCGACCACGATCTCTTCGTCATCGGCGCGGGCTCCGGCGGTGTGCGTGCGGGCCGCATCGCGGCGCGTTACGGCGCCAGGGTGGCGGTGGCGGAGGAATACCGCGTCGGCGGCACCTGCGTCATCCGTGGCTGCGTGCCGAAGAAGCTCTTCGTCTATGCCTCCAAGTTCGCGGAGGAATTCGAGGATGCGGTGGGCTTTGGCTGGAGCACGGAGAAAGTCTCCTTCGACTGGGCCACGCTGGTGGCCAACAAGGACAAGGAGATCGACCGGCTCAACAAGGCCTATGTTCGCAATCTGGAAGCTTCTGGCGCGGAGATCATCCAAGAGCGCGCCACGCTTGACGGACCGAACAGCGTCAGGCTGGCGTCGGGCAGGGTGGTCACGGCGCGTTACATTCTCGTCGCCACGGGTGCCACCCCCTTCCTGCCGCGCCATGTGCCCGGCCACGAACTGGCGATCACCTCGAATGAGGCGTTCCACCTCGAACGCCTGCCATCGCGCATCGTCATCGTGGGTGGCGGCTACATCGCGGTGGAGTTCGCGGGCATCTTTTCCGGCCTTGGCGTCGAGACGGTGCTTGTCTACCGCGGCGACCAGATCCTGCGCGGCTTTGATGACGACCTGCGCAACCACCTCGCAGGCGAGATGAAGAAGAAGGGCATCGAGCTTCGCACCCAGGCCGATGTCTCGCTGATCGAGCGTTCGGGCGATGGGGTGCGCGTCACGCTCAACAATGGCGCGCAGTTCGGCGCGGGCCAGATCATGTTCGCCACGGGCCGCATTCCCAATGTGATGGGGCTGGGTCTCGACCGCGTGGGCGTGGACCTGACGCCGCACATGGCGGTGAAGGTGGATGCCCATTCACGCTCCTCCGTGCCGTCGATCTATGCGGTGGGCGATGTGACGAACCGCGCCAACCTCACGCCCGTGGCCATCCGCGAAGGCCACGCCTTTGCCGACACGGTGTTCGGCGGCAAGGATGTGACGGTCGATCATTCACTGATCCCGACGGCGGTGTTCTCGCAGCCGGAGATCGGCACGGTGGGCCTGACCGAAACCCAGGCGCGCCAGGCCTTCAAGGCCGTGGACATCTACAAGACCAGTTTCCGCCCGATGAAGCACACGCTGTCCGGCCGTGATGAGCGCATGCTGATGAAACTCGTGGTGGATGGCGAGACGGACCGCGTGCTCGGCTGCCACATCTGCGGGCCGGATGCGGGGGAGATGGCGCAGCTTCTGGGAATCGCGGTCAGGATGGGTGCGCGGAAGTCCGACTTTGACGCAACACTCGCCGTTCACCCGACTGCGGCCGAAGAACTGGTGACCATGCGCGAGAAGTGGAGCGGCTGAAAGGCCAGGCATTCCTCACCTGATCCCCGAGGGAACTCTTCACGTTCCCCTGGCGCAGGCCGGGGTCCAGCTTTGTATCACCGCCGAGGGCGGAATGATGTTTGATTGACCTGCGATCAAGTTTCCCTCCCCACAAGGGGGAGGGGGACGTAGGCCCTCATCCCCGCTTCGCGGACCTTCTCCCACGCGGGGCGCGGGAGAAGGAAAACGGCCTTCCCTCTCCCGCCGGAGGTGGGAGAGGGTGCCCGGAGGGCGGGTGAGGGCAGGGATGGGAGGACAGTCCGGCATGATGACAGCAACTCTCATCATCCGTCGCCCACCCGACCCCTGCCTACGGGGGAAACAGGCGGTTATGTCAAACCGCATGATGCCCTACTCGGCGCGCTTGAAGACCGTCTCGCCTTCCTTGATGGTTTCGAGCACCTTGATGGTCTTGATCGTCCTGGGCGGAACCTTCAGCGGGTTCTGCTCGAGAATGACGAAGTCCGCCAGCTTGCCGACCTCCAGCGTTCCCTTGGTTTTCTCTTCCTTGATCTGATAGGCGGCATAGGCGGTCACGGCCTTCAAGGCCGCGTAGGGCGTCAGGCGTTCCCGCTCGCCGATCACCACGCCCTGCGGCGTCTCGCGGTTGACGCCGGCATCCACCAGTTCGAGAACCCATGGCTGTGGTGAAACCGGCGCATCATGCGAGAAGGTGAAGGGCAGGCCCTTCTGCTCGAGTGTGTTTGCCGCGATGGCCTTGTTGCCACGCTCGCCACCCCACATGAACAGCGCGCCCGCGCCCCCGGAGACGAGGCCGGAGGTAAGATAGCTCGGGATCGCGCCATATTCCTGCATCTTGGCGATTTGATCAGGGCGCATATAGGTGGCGTGGATGAACACCGGGCGGTGATCGCGCATGCCATGTTTCTTGACCGCCTTGTCGATGGCGCGCAGCGCCTGGTCCACCGCGGCATCGCCATTCATGTGCATGTTGATCTGGATGCCGGTCGTCCAATAGGTATCGAAGGCGGCATCAAGCACCTCATCGGGGATTTGCTGGAAGCCGGCATAGCTTCCCGTCTTGCCCGGCGGGTTGTTGGTATAGGGCTCGGTGAACCATGCCGTGTCGAGGCTGCCGTCGAGCCAGAACTTGATGCCGCCGAGGCGCACACGGTTGATGTAGCGCTTGTCGAGATCCGGCCGCTCTGCAAGCAGCTTGGGCGCCGGGTTGCCGGGTGATGTGCCCTGTGCCGCGATCAGGTCCTGCCGCCCGGTGGCGTCGTCGCCATCGCTCATGGCGCTGGCATATTCGCCGCGCACGGCGCGCGCCGTTTCGATCACCGTGTCGGCAACCGAATCCTTGGCGCAGATGTAAAGGTCGATCTTCAGAAGCTGCTTGTCGATGGCGTTCCGGACGATATCCGCGTCGTCATCGCCAAGGCCGAGGCCGCATTCCATGGCGGTTGTCTGGCCGTAGCTGGCCCACAGGTCCACCGCACCCGTCACCACGCGGTCGGCGGAGGTGCCGGTGAAGGGCGGGCGCTGCTCGCGCACCATGTTGAGGGCGGTTTCCTCCATGGGGCCTGCAAGCTCGGTTCCACCGGGTTTGCGGGTGAAGTTGCCGCCTTCGGGATCAGGCGTCGCGGCGGAAACGCCGGCGAGCTTGAACAGCACTGAATTACCCGCGCCGAGATGGCCCGATGAGTCAACGATCATCACGGGGCGGTCGGCCGAGACCTGGTCCAGTTCCTCCATCGTCGGCGTGCGGCCTTCCTTCAG
>JBIIGF010000213.1:0-4575 GCA_044236665.1 Aestuariivirga sp.
GTTGTCACGCAGCGCCTTGCGCAGCAGTGCAGGCACGTCGCGCCGGCCGTCCCCGGCTTTCTGGATGTAAACCGACTGCGACAGGTGAACATCGCTCTTGTGGATGAGCTGGTCGATGCGGCTGGCTGCGCTTGCGGCATCGGCATGGCGCTCATTGAACCAGCCGGCGGAATAATACTGGAGCTGGAATGGCCCACAGCTGCCCAGCACCCACTCGCTGGCGAAGTGCAGTGCCGCCCAGTTGGGAGAGAACATGCTCCAGCGGATCGTGACGCCATCGTCACCTTCGGTGATCTTCACATAGCCCTGGCGCTGCAGCAGATCGCGTTCGCTACGCGCGGCGTCCGGCGTGTCCGCAAAGCCTTCGATGATCCTGCCATTCAGAACCCAATACTCGCCCCTCGCCATCTCCCTGTCCGAACCGGCTCCTGACTTGCCCAACAGGCACCAGGATAAATTGCGGAACATAACACAACCCTAACGCAGCGTAAGGTCGCGCTCAGTCCAGCGTGACGCGGTAACGGCTGACCGCGACAACCGCCACCACCACCAGCATGAAGGCAAGCACGGCCAGTTCTTCCGCCATTTGCGGCGCGCTCGCCCCCTTCAGCATCACGCCGCGCACGATGCGCAGGAAATGCGTGGCAGGCATCATCTCACCGATCATCTGCGCCCAGCCGGGCATGCCGCGGAAAGGAAAGGCGAAGCCGGTCAGCAGAATGGACGGCATGAGGAAGAAGAACGACATCTGCATCGCCTGCAACTGGTTCTGCGCGATGGTCGAGAAGGCAAAGCCGATGGCGAGGTTCACGGTGATGAATAGCAGCGTCGCCACCGCGAAGAGCAGGAAGCTTCCGGCAAATGGCACGCCGAACAACAGCTTTGAAGCAACGAGCACCACCGTAACCTGGACCCCACCGATCACGATATAGGGCGCGATCTTGCCCGCCATCACCTCGAAGGGCTTCACCGGCATGGCGAGCAGGTTTTCCATGGTGCCGCGCTCACGCTCACGCGTTACGGCCAGCGCCGTCATCATCACCATCGTCATGGTGAGGATGATGCCGAGAAGGCCGGGAACGATGTTGTACCGCGTGATGCCCTCGGGATTATAGCGCCGGTGCATGATCACCTCGACGGGCGGCTCCTTCGGGCGATGGCTGGCAAGCGGGCCAGAGAGTTCACGCGCCAGTGTCTGCGTCACGGCCTGGGTCACGGCATTGAGGGCGGGACCGGTGGTGGCGGGGTCGGTCGCGTCGGCCTCCACCACGATCCGGGGGTCCTCTCCGCGCACCAGCCTGCGTGTCAGGTCCGGCGGAATGGAAATGACGAACTGTACCTCGCCCCGCTGCAGCAATTCATCGGCGTCCAGTTCATTCGCCGCCTCCGCCGTGATGGTGAAATAGCCGGTGTTGGCGATGGCCTGAACCAGCCCGCGCGACAGTTCCGACTGTTCCGACACCAGAACGGCGGTGGGAAGCCCCCGCGGGTCGGCGTTGATCGCGAAGCCGAACAGGATCAACTGCATGATGGGCACGGCGAACATCATGGCGAAGGTCAGCCTGTCGCGCCGCAGCTGCAGTGCCTCCTTGATCATGATGGCCCACAGCCTGGCGAAGACGTCGATCATGCCGGCACCAGCGCGTTATCCTGCGCCTGCCCCATCAGGTGGATGAACACATCCTCCAGCGTTGGCTCCGCCTCCGCCCAGGCCAGGCCATCGCGGCGGAATGGCGCAACGGCACGGTGCAGCGCCTCACGGTCCGGGCTGCAGACATGCAGCGCCGTGCCGAAGGCGGCCGCCGCGGTGATGCCGGGCGCATCGCGGAGCTGTGGTGCCAAGCGGTCCGCCCCCGGCCCCGAGGCCACCAGTGCATAAAGTCCGGACGTCCGGACGATATCCTCCGCCGTACCGCGCGCCATCAGCTTGCCATAGGCGATGTAGGCAATCTCGTGACAGCGCTCGGCCTCATCCATGTAATGGGTGGAGACGAGCACGGTGATGCCCTCCGCCGCCAGCGCATGGATCTCATCCCAGAAGGCGCGGCGGGCCTTGGGGTCCACGCCGGCCGTCGGCTCGTCGAGCAGCAGAAGCCTTGGCTGGTGCAGCACGCAGGCCGCCAGCGCCAGCCGCTGCTTCCAGCCGCCCGACAATGAGCCCGTCAACTGGTGCTGGCGTGTAAGCAGGCCGAGGCGGTCGAGTGCCTGATCCACCACCTGTTTCAACTCGCGCAACCGGTAGAGACGGCCGACGAACTCAAGGTTCTGGCGGATCGTCAGGTCTTCATAGAGCCCGAAGCGCTGAGTCATGTAACCGGCCTGCGCCTTCACCTTTTCCCGTTCCCCGATGATGTCGAAGCCGAGGCATGTCCCCTGCCCGCCATCGGGGTTCAGCAGACCGCAGATCATGCGGAGCGTCGTCGTCTTGCCGGAGCCATTGGGGCCGAGAAAGCCGCAGATCCGGCCCGGCATGATGGTGAGGTCCACCTTGTCCACCACGGTGCGGCTGCCATAGACCTTGACAAGGCCTTTGACGTCGACGGCGGGCGCCGTCATGGCAGGGGTTCCACAGCGATGGGAAGGCCGGGGCGCAACTCGCTGTCCCCCGCATCAGGCCTGGCTTCGACAAGGAACACCAGCTTGGCGCGCGCCGTTTCGGAATAGATGACCGGCGGCGTGTATTCCGGCTGGCTCGCCACATGGACGATGGTGGCGGTCTTCGGACCCGAGCACCCATCGCACTCGTAGGTGATGCGGGTTCCCGGCGCTGCCTTGGCCAGCACCGCCTGCGGCACGAAGAAACGGATGGTGATGTCGGCAGGATCAAGCAGGGAGACCACGGGCTGGCCTGCCGCCACCCATTCACCCGCCCTGAAAAACACATCCTCGACCAGTGCAACGACGGGTGCCACGGGCGACAGGTCCTTGAGGCGTTCTCCGGCTGCATCCACCTGCGCCTCCGCCTCGCGGATTCGCGATTGCGCTGTGGCGATTTCCGCCTCCCTGGCGGGAAGACCGGCCACCTTCTCGGAGGCCTTCAACTCGGCGATGCGCTGCTGATAGGTCGTGACCTGTTCAGACGCCTGGTCGAGGCGGGACAGCGCCGCCGTGCCGGTGCTGGCCAGCGAGGCAGCGCGCTCCAGTTCCTTCTGCGCCAGTTCAAGGCCAGCCCCAGCCTGGGCAATCTGGGCATGGATCACAGCGATCTCTTCTTGCCGCTTGCCGGAGAGCAGGTTCTGGTGCGTGGCGCGCGCCGCCTGAAGCTGAGCCTCCGCCGCGTCGAGCGATGCGACAGCTTGCGCCGTGTCAAGCGTGAACAGCGTTTCGCCCGGCTTCACCTGCTGCCCCTTGCCGACGCTCACCGCGACGAGGCGGCCAGCCTGGGGAGGCGCGATCAGGCGTGTTTCACCCTCGATGTAACCCAGATAATTGAGGTGGCCTTCGGGCTGCGGCAGCCAGCGGTCCCGGTTCAGGAAGGCTGCCGCGGCGAGGGCCACCACGATCAGCGGCACAACAAGCCGTTTCATGCGGACATGCCCTTGAGGAAAATGTCGACGTGCTGTGAGGCAAACGCCTCGATGTCGAGCGGATCGGCGCCAAGCGGCTGCAGCACCGACTTCCAGATGGTGGCCAGCAGCATGGGGGCAACCATCACCTTCACCGCGAGGGCGGGATCGACGGCCCGGAATTCACCGGCCGCCATGCCACGGCGGATCAACGTTTCAAAGAGCGGCAGCCCCCTCGCGATCACAGAGTCGAGATAAAGCTTGCCGATGGAAGGGTGGGCGCGGCTTTCCGAGATCACCACCTTCAGCAATTCAGGAAACCGGGTCTGCGTGAGCCGCCCCGCCATGAAGGCGATGATGGTGCGGATCAGCGGCGCGACCGGCCCCTGATGCTGCTCGATCGTGGCCCGCGCGCGTTCGATGTTGGCCGCCGCCATCTGGTTCACCAGCGCCTCGAGCAGGGCCATCTTGTCCCTGAAATAGAGATAGACGCCCGCCTTGCTCAAACCGGCGCGGGCTGCCACATCCTCCATGCGGGTGGCTGAAAAGCCCTTCTCGGCAAACAGATCGAGTGCGGCCGCGAGGATTTCAGCCGGCCGGTCGTCAGGGCGGCGGCGGCGGGAATTTATTACTGGATGGTCAGTCATAACGGAGAACTAACCCCTCGGTCAGTCCGAGTCAACCCTCACCCGGCGCACGCCTGCCGCCCTTCAACCGACGGTCCAATCGTTTGGGGCCAAGGAAGGAACAGAAATTCACCCAATGCCCGCAATCCTCGTGTCGGCAACCAATCGGCATATTCATCGATACACCCTACCGACAGATGGGTTCCTTCAGAGCGGCCATCTGGACAAGGTCAATGCCAGGATGCGGAACAGGCAGTCAAAAGATCGACAGCGATCATGACGAGCAAACGCCCCCACGACACCAGACACGCAATGACTGCTCAGCAGCTTTCGCAGAGACTCCGGCAGGTCAATTCAGGAATCCATTTCACAGGAAATCAACGCAAGACAGACCCGCTTCAAGGCTGGACTCGCTTGACCGGGATTCGTTCTTCCACAATCAT
>JBIIGF010000214.1:0-4574 GCA_044236665.1 Aestuariivirga sp.
CTTCGGCGTCCTGAGCCGGCTTGTCTCCGGCGTCATCGCTGACAAGCTCGGCGGCCTCACCACGCTGATCGCCGGCTCCTTCCTGCAGATGCTGGCGCTGCTCTTCTACATCCCCTTCGATGGGCTGATGTCGCTCTATATCGTCTCGGCCATCTTCGGCCTGTCGCAGGGCGGCATCGTGCCGAGCTATGCGCTCATCATCCGCGACCATTTCCCGGCCCGTGAAGCCGGCAACCGCATCAGCACCGTGTTGACCGCCACCGTGTTCGGCATGGCGCTCGGCGGCTGGATGTCGGGCGAGATCTATGACTGGACCGGCTCCTACACCATGGCCTTCCTCAACGGTGTGGCGTGGAACGTTCTGAACCTCTCGATCGCGCTGTGGATCCTCTATGTGAGAAAGCCGCGGGTACCGCTGGCGGCCGCCGCCGCCTGACGGCAGGCCTGGAACCGTGGGTGAAGCGGCGCCGTTGCCGCCCTAACTGCCACTGCTGGTGCCCATGCGGCGGGAGGGATGCTGCAAATGCGATATTGCATTGCAGGATCCTGTTGGCTGTGGTTACTTTTTGAGCGGGCCGCCGCCCGCTAACCAGGACTGAACATGCGACCAATGGAAAAACCCTGTCATGGCGGCTGATTGCCCGAAATATGTCTATCGCTTCGGCGGCGGCGCGGCGGAAGGTTGCTCGGCCATGAAGGCGCTGCTGGGCGGCAAGGGTGCCGATCTGGCGGAAATGGCCAATCTCGGCCTTCCGGTTCCGCCGGGCTTCACCATCACCACAGAGGTCTGCACCGCCTATTATGCCAATGCGCGCCGCTATCCGGACGGGCTCGAGGCCCAGATTGCCGCAGCGATGGTCGCAGTGGAGGCCGCGACCGGGGCGGCCTTCGGCGATCCCGCCAATCCGCTGCTGGTGTCGGTGCGCTCGGGCGCGCGTGCCTCCATGCCCGGCATGATGGACACGGTGCTGAACCTCGGCCTCAACGACCGGACGGTTGAAGGCCTCGCCGCCATTTCGGGTGACCGGCGCTTCGCTTTCGACACCTACCGCCGCTTCATCTCCATGTATTCAGATGTGGTGCTGGGGGTTGACCATGCCGAGTTCGAGGACATCCTCGGCGGCTTCAAGGACCAGCGCGACTACGCCCTCGACACGCAGGTGACGGCCGATGAATGGCAGGGCCTGATCGCGCGCTACAAGGATCTGGTGGAAGAGGCGACTGGCGAGCCCTTCCCGCAGGATGTGCAGCAGCAGGTCTGGGGCGCCATCGGCGCGGTGTTCAAGTCATGGAACGGGGCGCGCGCCATCACTTACCGCAAGCTCAACAACATTCCCGATGACTGGGGCACCGCTGTCAACGTGCAGGCCATGGTGTTCGGCAACATGGGCGAGGATTCCGCCACGGGTGTCGCCTTTACCCGCAATCCCGCCAATGGCGTGAGGGAACTCTACGGCGAATTCCTCGTCAATGCGCAGGGCGAGGATGTGGTGGCCGGTATCCGCACGCCGCAGAACATCACCGAGAGGGCCCGAATCGAGGCAGGCTCCGAAGCCCCGTCGCTCGAGGCGCTGATGCCAGCTACTTTCGCCGAGCTGCGGAAAAACTTCGACCTGCTCGAACGCCATTACCGTGACATGCAGGACATGGAATTCACCATTCAGGGCGGCAAGCTCTGGATGCTGCAGACACGCACCGGCAAGCGCACCGCCAAGGCGGCGCTGAAGATCGCGGTGGACATGGTGGGTGAGGGGCTGATCACGCGGGAACAAGCGGTGGCGCGGATCGACCCCGCCTCGCTCGACCAGTTGCTGCATCCGACCCTTGACCCCGGCGCCAAGCGCGAGGTGATCGCCACCGGCCTTCCTGCATCACCGGGCGCTGCCTCCGGCGAGATCGTGTTCGACGCGGATGAGGCCGAGCGCCTCAAGATGCTGAACCGCCGTGTCATCCTCGTCCGGATCGAGACCAGCCCGGAGGATATTCACGGCATGCATGCCGCCGAGGGCATCCTGACAACGCGCGGCGGCATGACCTCGCACGCCGCCGTGGTGGCGCGTGGCATGGGCAAGCCCTGCGTGTCGGGGGCGGGCGCGCTTCGCATCGATTACCACGCCGGCACCATCACGGTCATGGATGTCCAGCTCCGCAAGGGGGATGTCATCACCATCGATGGCGCGTCGGGACAGGTGATGAAGGGCGAGGTCGCCACCATCCAGCCGGAACTGTCGGGCGATTTCGCAACACTCATGGCCTGGGCGGACGGCATCCGCCGCATGGGGGTCAGGGCCAATGCCGAAACCCCGCGCGATGCACGCGCGGCGCGTGACTTCGGCGCCGAGGGCATCGGCCTGTGCCGCACCGAGCACATGTTCTTCGAGTCAGGCCGCATCCTCGCGGTGCGCGAGATGATCCTGGCCGACAAGGTGGAGGCGCGGCGCGCGGCACTGGCCAAGCTTCTGCCCATGCAGCGGCAGGACTTCATCGAACTCTTCGAGATCATGGCCGGGCTGCCGGTCACGATCCGCCTGCTCGATCCACCGCTTCATGAGTTCTTGCCGCAGGCCGACCATGAGATCGACGAGGTGGCCGAGGAGATGAAGGCCAATCCGGACATGTTGCGCACCCGGTTGGCGGAATTGAAGGAATTCAACCCCATGCTCGGCCACCGCGGCGTGCGCTTGCTGATCTCCTATCCGGAAGTGGCCGAAATGCAGTCGCGCGCCATTTTCGAGGCAGCGACGGAGGTGGCCCGGCGTACCGGCCGGGCGCCCATCCCGGAAGTGATGGTGCCGCTGGTCGCCTCCCGCAACGAGTTGGACCGGGTGAAGGAGCGCATCGATGCCGTGGCCCGGCAGGTGGCCCGGGAAACCGGCGTTGCCATCGACTATTCGGTCGGCACCATGATCGAGCTGCCGCGCGCCGCATTGCGCGCCGCCGAAATTGCCGAGGCGGCTGATTTCTTCTCCTTCGGCACCAATGACCTGACACAGACGACCTTCGGCATCAGCCGAGACGACGCGGCGCGCTTCATCGGTGAGTACACCGCAAAGGGTGTGTTCAAGACCGACCCGTTCATTTCGCTCGACATCGAGGGCGTCGGCGAACTGGTGAGGATCGGCACCGAACGCGGGCGCGGGGTGAAGCCCGGCCTCAAGGCGGGAATCTGCGGCGAACATGGCGGCGACCCCGCCTCCATCGCCTTTTGCGAGACGGTCAAACTTGACTATGTGTCATGTTCGCCGTTCCGGGTGCCCATTGCGAGGCTCGCGGCGGCCCAGGCAAGCCTTTCAAATCGTTAAAAAAATCGAAATGGGGCAGGGAGTTAACCACATCTTCACCCTGCCGCGTTTCCGGCGGAAAAACGGCCGCTTCGGGTTGCCGGGATGGTTAACCTGTGTTAAACGACCCCCCAATAGACTACCGCGTCTTAACAGCGCTGCAAGGTTTTGCAGCCCACGGTGTGTCGAGGGGAAGTGAAAAAGACAACGCGTAAAGCAAGCCCTGCAGGGTTCTGGGAAACGGACGGATATGCCGGTCAGGGCAAGCGCAGCGCCCTCGGCGACTATGCGCCCATGCTGGGCGGCGGGTTGTTGCTGGTTCTGGCCTTCGCCTTCGCGGGCCACTACATGGGCCAGAGCGCCGTTGCCCACAATGCCGAACCTACAGCTGTTCTGGAGCCTTTCTCGGCCCCGTCTTCCAACATTCTTGCCAAGGGTTCCCTCGTTCCGGGCACCACCAGCCTTGGCGTTGTGAACAAGGCGTCTGTCGCGGTCATGGCCAGCGGCATTGACATGCAATCGGCCGCCGGTGGCAAGGGCGACCTGGTTGCCGTCAGCCGCGTGACCGCCACCGCCGAGACGGTTCGCATCATTCCCGCCTCAGTGAACCTCCGCGGTTCCGACACCGGCGAACTGGCGGAAAACAAGGTTGCGCTGGCGCCGCCGCCCTCCAAGGTCGAGCAGGTGATGAAGATGAAGCGCACGGCCAAGGCCGAGCGCAAGGCCAAGGACCCGGCGGCCCAGAAGGCCATCGCCCAGCGCCGCCTCCAGCAGGCTGAGGAGAACTGCCTCGCCCGCGCCGTGTATTTCGAAGCCCGCTCCGAATCCGAGCTGGGCCAGCTCGCGGTGGCCAAGGTCATCCTCAATCGCGTGAAGGACCCCGAATACCCCAACACAATCTGCGGTGTGGTCTATCAGGGTTCGGGCCGCCGCAATGCCTGCCAGTTCTCCTTTGCCTGTGACGGCCTGCCGGACGATGTGCGCAGCGCCACCTCCTGGGCCAAGGCCAAGCGCGTGGCGCACAAGGCGATTTCGGGTGATGCGCAGATGTCGGTGATCGCCACGGCCACCAACTATCATGCCGACTACGTCAATCCGAAGTGGGCCAAGAGCATGAAGAAGCTCATCAAGATCGGCCGCCACATCTTCTACTCCGACTCGTGATCGATCGGCATGGCAGAGTGTTCGAGGGCGCCTGACGGCGCCCTTTCTGTTTTGGCCGTCCCTGGGCTAACGTCGGCGAAAAGGGAGACACGTCATGGCATGGAAGGAAAGCTCAGGCACGGCCTGGAC
>JBIIGF010000215.1:0-4560 GCA_044236665.1 Aestuariivirga sp.
TGAAAACGGCGCGGGCTGGCTTTGCCACCGCGCCGTTTCCTTTTTCCGTCTGCGAATGCCTCAGCGGCGGCCGAGCAAGGCCCAGGCTGCCGGGAAGCCCAGCGCCGCCACGGCAGCCTTCACGAGGTCGCCCGGGATGAACGGCAACAGGCCGAACTGGATGGCCTTTTCAGCACCAATCCAAGCGGAAAGCCACAGCAGGCCCGGCACATAGAGAACGGCCGCACCGATCAGCATGGCGGCGAACATCTTGAGGGGCGAGCGGTCCCAGCCGCGCTCGGCAAGGGCGCCCACCACATAGGCCGCGGCAATGAAGCCCAGGACATAGCCGAAGCTCGCCAGCATGACGCCCGACTTGAAGCCCGCGAACACCGGCAGGCCCATGGCACCTTCCAGCGCGTAGAGCGCCAGCGTGGCCGCACCAAGCCGCGCGCCATAGGCAGCGCCGATCATCAGTACGGCAAGGCTCTGCAGCGTCATCGGCACCGGCAGCATCGGCACATTCACCTGTGCGGCCGCCGCCACGATCAGCGAACCGGCAACAGCCAGGACGACATTGCGCGCCAGGCCCGTGGCCGGCCACAGGCGGTTGGAAAGAAGGCTGGCATTCATGGTCATTCACCCCTACCCTGAAAGGAATTCGAATGGCGACACTATAGGATGAGCCCGGCAGGGCTGCAACCGTGCATGACCGGACTTAAGTTCAATCGGGATTTCGATCCGGCCCATGGCGAGGCCGTGCCCCTCTCGCCGCTGGTACGCCGGGTGGTGGTCAACAACCCCGGGCCCTACACCTTCAAGGGAACCTCCACCTTCATCGTCGGGCGGGGCCAGGTGGCGGTGATCGACCCCGGACCCGACGATGACGCGCATTTCGCAGCACTGCTCGCCGCGCTGCGGGGCGAGACGGTGACCCACATCCTCGTGACCCATTCGCATGCCGATCACTCCCCCCTCGCCCGCCGCCTGAAGCAGGCCACCGGGGCCCGGACCTACGCAGAGGGCGGCGTAGACGCGCCCGAGCCGGGCGGTTTCCGCCTTGATGCGTCGATCGACCATGAATTCCAGCCGGATGTGACGCTGGCCGACGGCGACACGGTGGCAGGCCCGGGCTGGACGCTCGATGCCCTGTTCACGCCGGGCCACATGTCGAACCACATGTGCTTTGCGCTGAAGGAAGAACAGGCTTTGTTCGCGGGCGATCATGTGATGGCCTGGGCGACGAGCGTCATCGCCCCGCCTGATGGCGACATGGCGCAGTATTTCGACTCGCTCCGCAAACTGCTCGACCGGGAGGACAGGATCTATCACCCGGGCCATGGCCCCTCGAAGCCCGACCCCGCGCCCCTGGTGCGGGGCTACCTCGCCCACCGGCGCATGCGGGAAGAGGCGATCCGCGCCCGGGTGGCACAGGGGGCGCGGACGGTTGCAGAGATCGTCGTGGCCGTCTACGCCGACATCGATCCGAAACTCCATGGTGCGGCGGCGCTGTCAACGAGGGCGCATCTCGACCACCTCGTGGCGCAGGGGCGGCTGCGGGTGAGCGATGGAGCCGTCTACGAGGCCATCTGATCTGATGGAACCGCGCGCGGCTCCTCCGGGAGGACGGGCGTCACGACGGCGCGGCTGCCGGGAATGGCCTCCTCGACATCCTTCGCCACGGCCCGGGCGATGTCCGCCACCCGCCCGAACGCCACATCGGGCGCGAAGCCGAGGCCCAGATGGATCTCGATCTCGGAGCCCGACTGCCGGCTGCGGCACCATTTCAGGGCGTCGAAATCATCATAGTGCCGGGCCAGGACCTGATTGATCCTGACCTGCAGGACCTCCGGCAAGGTGCGGTCGAGAAGGTCGGGAATGGCAGAGTGCAACAGCTCATAGACGGCATGCAGCGTCACGAGGGTGACAACGAGGATGCCCGCGCGGTCCGCCCACACCGATATGGCGGGATCGGGAACCAGCTGGTTCAGGGCAACGCAGATCGTGGCGATTCCTGAGCCGATGGACTTTGCCACCTTGGCGCGGAACTGGGTGATCACCAGAACCGACCGGCCCGTCTTCTTTGCCTTGTAGAGCAGCGGCAGCGGCGCGGCATTCGCGCAGAAATTCAGGAAGGTCATGCCCACCGCCAGGATGTTCATCGCGGCGATCTCATGCGGGATGACGGCGGTGCGGGTAAAGGACTTGTACCAGATGAAGGCGATGGATGCGAGCAGTGCGAATGCCACGAGGACCGACAGCAATTGCTCGACCTTGCCGAGGCCAAAATCATAGCCGCCAATCCGCCCACGGTGAATGCGCCGAAGGGTGACCCACGACAGGATGGCCATGGTGACCAGGAACACGCCACGCAACGCCTCGCCAAGCATGGTCAGCGATCCCGATGCGACCGCCACATAACAGGCTATCGGCAGTGGCACCACGTCATAGATGAAGGACGCGAACACCGCGCGCTCGCGCAGGGTCTTTTCAGGCGACAGCTGCATACAATACCCCGGAAAGGGAGCTGCTTACATCGGATTTTTGCTTACTTGCAAGAGAGACCGCGGGGCCGGTTCACGTCAGGGGCGGTGCAATCACCCTTCCGCCGCCTTGGCCGGGAACCGGTAGTCATGGAATCGGGCCCTCAGCGCCAGCTTGGAGATCTTGCCCGTGGCGGTATGCGGGATATCCTCCACGAAGGCAACGTCATCGGGCATCCACCAGCGCGCAATGTGGCCTTCAAGTGCGGCCAGCACATCGGCGCGCGACACGGCTGAGCCGGGCTTGCGCACGATGACAAGCAACGGGCGCTCGCCCCATTTCGGATGCGCGAGGCCAATGGCTGCGGCCTCCGCCACGCCGGCGCAGAAAAGCGCCGCATTTTCGATGTCGATCGAGGAAATCCACTCACCGCCGGACTTGATCACATCCTTGGCGCGGTCGGTGATGTTCATGTAACCATAGGCGTCGATGGTGGCGACGTCGCCAGTGTCGAACCAGCCATCGGCATCGAAGGCCTCGCCGCCCTCACCCTTGAAATAGCTTCTGGCAACCGACGGACCACGCACCTTCAGGCGTCCGAACGTCTTGCCGTCATGCGGCAGTGTGTTGCCCGCATCATCGGTGATCTTCATGTCCACCATGAAGGGCGGGCGGCCCTGCTTCAGCTTCAGCGTCCACCATTCCTCGGCGGGCAGTTCCACCGCCGCTGCCGACGGCACGGAGAGCGAACCGATGGGGCTCATCTCCGTCATGCCCCAGGCGTGGATCACATCCGCGCCATAGCTGTCGATGAAGGCCTTCATGATCGCTTCCGGGCAGGCCGATCCGCCGATCACCACGCGGCCGAGATCAGGAAGCTTCAGCGCGGGATTCTGCTCCAGATATTGCAGCAGCATGAGCCAGACCGTGGGAACGGCGGCGGTCATCGTCACGCGGCCCTGCGTCAGCATTTCATAGATCGAAGCGCCATCGAGCTTCGGACCCGGCATGACGAGGCCCGCGCCGGAGATCGGCGCCGAGAACGCCAGCGACCATGCATTGGCATGGAACATCGGCACCACAGGCATGACGCGGTCACGGCTCGAGAGCGCCATCGCATCGCCCTGCGCGCACATCAGGCCATGCAGCACGTTGGAGCGGTGAGAATAGAGAACGCCCTTGGGATGTCCCGTCGTGCCGCTGGTATAGCAGAGGCCGCAGGCGGTGTTCTCGTCAAGCTGCGGCCATTCATATCCGGGATCGCCCGCCGCAATCAGCTCTTCATAGCAAACCGGATTGCGGAGCGTGGTGGCGGCCGGCATGTGGGCCGCATCGGTCATGATGACGAAGCCCTTGACCTGCGGCAGCCGGTCCTGCAGCGACTCGAACAGTTGCACGAAACTCAGGTCGATGAAGATCCACTGATCGCCCGCATGATTGATGATGTAGTTGAGCTGCTCGGTGAACAGCCGCGGGTTCAGCGTGTGGACGATGGCGCCAAGCCCCATGACCCCGTACCAGATTTCGAGGTGGCGCCAGGTGTTCCACGCCATGGTGGCGATGACGGTTCCAGTCTCGAGCCCCAGCCGCCGCTTGCAGGCCGAGGCCAGGGCCCGGGCGCGGCGGTTCACCTCCGCATAGTCGGTGCGGTGCAGCGGCCCCTCAACCGAACGGGACAATATGGCCGTGCCGCCATGCCAGCGCGCCGCGTGGTCGAGCACGCGGTGAACCAGCAACGGGAAATCCTGCATCAGCCCGCGCATCACGCCCTCCGTTCAAACTTGGTTTTTTCTAGACCATTGCTGAGCCGGTTGACATCAACTTTCAGTAGTTGCCCGCTGGCGCCCCCTGCGGCGCCGACGTCAACTGCGGGGGTCGATCGGCGTGATGGCCCCGAGCCCGAGAAGCTGTTCCATATACCGTGCGCCGGCGAACAGCCGTGCCTCCGCCCGGCCCGGTGCGACGATCTGCAATCCGACCGGCAGCCCGCTCCCGGTGAAGCCGCAGGGAATGGAAATGGCTGGGCAACAGGTGAGGGTGATGGCGTGCACGATCATCAGCCAGTCGACATAGGTTTCGAGCTTCACGCCATTGCAT